>CAZSPO010000443.1:0-1874 GCA_964608775.1 uncultured Chthoniobacterales bacterium
CCCCAGCCCCCCCCGCCTCTGCTCGCAACTGAAACCCGCCCCAATCCGGTGGTGGTTCCCATTTGTTCTGTGGCCCGGTCACCACCCCGCAGGCCTCCGCGCGCTCCAACAAAACCGCGAGCCGCGCCGCAGGCAACCCGTCATCCAGCGGCAGATAAATCCCCCCGGCACGCCAGACCGCGAGCAACCCCACCAACCATTCGGGCCCCCGCCCCGCGCAGACGGCGACGACGCCTCCCTGACGGAACATCGTCTCCGCTTGGAGCCGCGCCGCGAGCCGGTCCGCCGCCTCGTGCAACGCGGCATAAGTCCAGACCGTTTCCCCGGCAACGAGCGCTGTCCGGTCCGCAAATTTCCGGCCGCACGCCGCCAGCCACGAATCCACCCCGGAAAATGCAGGGGCCTCCGCCTCCCACGCTGCGGGCAACCGGGCCGCACCGCCGATTATCCCGACCGCTGTCTCCGGGAGATCGACCATTTGTTCCAAAATCTGCGTATAAAATTCCAACCACCCCGTGATGGTCGATTCCCGGAACAGATCGGTCCGATATTCGCACTCCACCTCCAAGCGGGCATCCGTCTGCACGAGATTGAAAAATATCTCAAACGGCACCCGACTTTTGGGGTTGGTCTCCACGGCGAAGGTGACCCCGTCAAACGCGACCTGCTCCAAACCGGCGCGGTCGATATTAAACATCACCGAGACCAGCGGCGGGCGGGAAGGATCCGGCCGGATGGCGAGCTGGGGCAGAATTTCCCCCAAGGTCGTCTCCTGATGTTCATACGCATCGAGCACGGCAGCCGACACTCGCCGGGCAAAGGCGGCGGCCGTTTCCCCCGGGGTCACCCCCAGTCGCAGCGGCAGGAATTGCAGGCAATGCCCGATCAATTCATCGCGACCGTAACCCGGTTGCCCGGCGGCCGGGACTCCGATCACCAGGTCGCGACTCCCGGTCAAGCGAAAGAGCCAAACCGCAAAAGCGCAGAGGGTAAACGCGAACAAGGTGCCGCTTTCCGCAGCGGCCCGTTCCTTGATGCGAGTGAAACGGGCTCCCTCAATCCCTTTCACCGCCATCGCCCCGGCATAACCTCGCGTCGCAGGCCGGGGAAAATCAGTCGGCAACATGAATGGTTCGGGCAACGGAGTGAGTTGCTCCGCCCAGTAGGCCGTGTCGACCTCCGCCGTTTGCCTGACTTCGGGGCTCTGCCGACTCCGGGCAAACTCGGCGAACGGCACGGGCGGCGGCAGCAACACAAACTCCTCGCGCAACGCTCCATGGTAAAGTGGAGCCAACTCCGCCAGCAACATGCCGAGCGACCACCCGTCGCAAACGACATGGTGGGCCACAATCAGCAGCCGATGCTCCGTCGCCCCCACCTGGAACAGCCGGGCGCGAAAGAGCGGCCCTCGAATGAGATCGATCGGTTCAGCGGTGAAAACGCGCGCCGCTTCCCGCCAATCCGCCTCCGACCCACTCTCCACCGGCACGGGCGGGAGGGGCACCGGGTCTTCGAAAATCTGGATGTCCAACTCGGGCGAAAACCAGCTCCGCAAGGCGCTGTGCCGTTCCACCAACCGGCTCACAGCCAACCCAAGCGCCCCGGCATTCAGCGGGCCGTCAAACCGCACGACCACCGATTCATTGTAAGCCGCGCAAGCCTCCGCCCCCATCGCCGAGGCCAGCAAAATTTCCCGCTGCGCAGCGGTCACCGGGGCTCGGTCTTCCCTCGGATAAATCGGCGTCCCGCCGGCGTCCGCTTCCGGTTGGCCTGGGAGGAAGCCGGCTTCGATCAACTCCTGCACCGCCCGATCAAAGGCCGCCACGATCCGGTCGTAATCTTCATCGGAATGTTCCGCAGAAAAATGAAATGAC
>CAZSPO010000443.1:1884-3115 GCA_964608775.1 uncultured Chthoniobacterales bacterium
CGGCCTTCCCATGCGTGAATCCCCTGTTGCCGCAGTCGGAACCAGAGCAGGCTGACAAATTCCGGGTCGGCCCCGTGTTCCAACCAGGCCCAGGAACTGAAGTGCGCCAATCGCAGCGGAGCCCCGCGCCGGGTGAACCCCGCATTCAACGTCCGCACGAGTCGGTCGACCCGCTCGGTGACCCGTTGTTGCACGACCGGGCCGAGTTCGGCGAGATGCTGGAGCACGGCCCGCATGGCCGCCATGGCGAGCGGATGTCGGACAAACGTGCCCGCAAAAAAAGTCATGCCAACCTCGGGCGCCGAGGCGTCGCCATATTGCCACGCCCCCCCGTCCAACGCATCCATGTAAGCCGCCCGCCCCGCCAACACCCCGACCGGCACGCCGCCACCCACCACCTTGCCGTAAGTCGCCAGGTCGGCCCGCACCCCAAACCACGCCTGCGCCCCGCCCGCATGACACCGAAAGCCGGTCACCACTTCGTCGAATATCAGGGGAATCCCCGCCTCCGTGCAAAGCGCCCGCAGGGCATGCAAAAAATCCCGCGGCTGCAACGAAGGGTTGCGGCCCTGGACCGGTTCGACCAACACCGCCGCCACGGAACCGGCCTGCTGCCGGATGATCGCGAGCGATTCTGCCGCGCCGTATTCCAGCACGAGCATGTTTTCGACTGAACCCGCCGGGATCCCCGGAGCGGCGGCCGCCGGATGGTAAATCCCGTCGATCCAGGTCCCCCGCACGAGCACTTCGTCGAACATCCCGTGGTAATCGACGTTGAACGTCACGATCCGATCCCGACCGGTCACCGTCCGGGCCAATCGCATCGCGGCCATCACGGCTTCCGAGCCGGTGTTGCAAAAGGTCACGCGGTCGAGCCCGGTCAATTGACAGAGCCGTTTGGAAACCTCGGCGGCCAGTGGGGTTTGCGGCCCGATTTCCATCCCCAACGCGAGTTGTTCCCGGACGGCTTCCACCAGGAAAGGGGGCGAATGACCGAGAAAATGAATGCCGAATCCCAGGGTGGTATCCACGTAATCGTTGCCGTCCACATCCCGCAAGTGCGCTCCGGCGGAATGCTCCACCACGATCGGATAGACCATTTCTTTCCAACGCGGATGAAACCCGGCCACCGCCCGGGGATCCGCGAAACGGGCGCGGGTCTCGGTCGCGAACGCCTTGGAGCCGGGCGTTTTTTCCACCATCGCCGCGATCCATCGGTCGAGCGCGGTCT
>CAZSPO010000444.1:0-3113 GCA_964608775.1 uncultured Chthoniobacterales bacterium
TCAAAAGCCGGTCGTTCCCCACGGAGAGGGTGACGGCTTGCCCCTCCGGACCATGCAGCGTGCCGCTGACCCCGATGCCGGGGAGGAGCCGGGCGGTGTCCACGCTCCAGGCAGGATCGGGGGAGAGACTGCGGAAGGCCTCGGCGACCGGGTGATCAAACGCCTGTTGTAAAACGGAGACCAAGGCCAGCACAGGAGCCGGATCGATGCCCGGACTGAGCGGCGTGATGGCCGCGAGCCGCATCCGTTCCTCGGTCAGTGTGCCGGTCTTATCCAAAATCACGCTATCGGCCCGTGCCAGCTTTTCAATTACCTCTCCGGAGCGGGCCACTAATCCCAGAGCCGTCAACCGGTGAAGCGCCGTCCACAAACCAAGCGGGGTCGCCAAACCGAGAGCACAGGGGCAGGCCACCAAAATCACCGCCAGCGCATGAAAAATGCCGACCGTCCAACCCGCCCGCCAGACCCAGAATGCGAGGGTGCCCCCGGAAACCACCAGCACCACCGGCAAAAACCAAGTCGCAATCCGGTCGGCCTGCTGTTGCAGATGGGAAGGAAACCGCAGGGCCGAGGCGACGCCGTCGAGGAAATGATCAATCTCTCGATCGCGACCCGGTTGCAGTGCCTCAATGCGCAAGAGGGCGTCGACCGACCAGGAGCCCGCCCGAACCACGTCACCCGGCTCGCGCACCACGGGGAACGGCTCGCCGGTGAGGGCGGTTTCCCGAACGAAGCCGGTCCCGCGCACCACCCGGCCATCTACGGGAATGGCCGACCCGGGGCGGACCTCGACGATTTCCCCCCGCTCCAACGTGCGGGCGTGCCGGGTGACAAGCGTATCATCCGAACCGACAACAGTTGCCAGGTTTAGGTCGCTTCGCAATTTGTCGCAGCCATCCCCGGCTTCCCGCCGATGACGTTCTGCCAAGACCCGGCCGAATGTGTGGATGGCCAACAAGATCGCGACCACTTCATAATAGACCGTGCCAAAACCGGTGAGGGTGCTGTGCAGGGAGAGGAAAAAAGCGCCAGCAATCCCGAGCAGAAACAATTGATCCACGACGATCCGTCCCCGGGCAAGCGCTGCGAACGCCGAACGGGTCAACGGCAGACCGACCAACAGGAAAACGACCACCGCACAAATCCCGAGCACCGCATGGAGCACGGTGCGACTCATCCCTTCCGGCGGCGAAAGATTGACTGCCAAACTGAAAATCATCGATTGCGCGGCCACCAAGCTGGCGATCGCAATCTTCAACCACTGGCCGGCCTGAGGATCCCGCCCTCCCGAACAACAACCGGCCAGCGGTAACGTGGGTTCGGGGGAGGCGGGAGCGGCCTCCTGCGAAGTGGCGTCAGGCATGATAACGAATCAAACCCTTACGAGCAAAGTGCCTCAAATGCAACCGGCCCCTTGATTCTCTAGCCTCCTCAACAACCTCGAAATCTTGGCTTAAACCGCGATTCCCTCGTTCGCACGTGTGGAGTCGGACAGGGCTGCCAGCCGGTTTCAGGCAAGGGAGACTGCCGCCGCTGTCTGGGGCGGGTGTCGGGCCTCTCGTGACAGGTCTGTCGTGTAAGGGGGAGGTGAGAGACGGGGTGGCCGACTAGTCGACGATCTCGATGCCCATCTGGCGGGCCGTGCCGGCCAGGGTGCGGAAGGCGGCTTCGTCACTTTTGGCGGTCAGGTCGGGGCGTTTAATTTTGACGACATCCATCACCTGTTGCTTCGTGAGTTTGGCAACCTTGATTTTGTTCGGTTCCTTGGAGCCAGCCGCGATTTGGGCAGCTTTTTTGAGCAAAATCCCGGCGGGCGGCTGCTTGGTGATAAAGGTGAATGATTTATCTTTAAAGACCGTGATCACGACCGGGAGAATATCGCCAGCCTGCTTTTGGGTGGCGGCGTTAAATTCCTTGCAGAACGCCATGATATTGACGCCTTGCTGGCCGAGAGCCGGGCCGACGGGGGGAGCCGGGTTGGCTTGGCCAGCGGGGATTTGCAGTTTGATAATGCCGGTGATTTCTTTCGCCATGGGTAGATATCAGGAGGTTGGCGGCCGTGAAGAGGCGGTGGGCCGCAGGTTTGTGGAGAAGCGGGATTAAGGAAAGCGGTTAACGAGAGTGGTGACGAGAGTGGTTGACGAGAGTGGTTGAAGGGGGCGTTGGGATTGGGCGCGGATCAGCCGCGTTCGACTTGCCAATATTCGAGTTCAACGGGGTTGGGTCGCCCGAAGACCGTCACCGAAACGATCAGGCGCCCCCGTTCGGGATCGATTTCCTCGACGGTCCCGCTTTGATTTTGGAAGGGGCCATCGGCGACTTTGACGGTTTCGCCGACTTCGAAGATGACCTTGGGTTTGACCTTTTCTTCCCGTTCCTGGACTTGGGCGAGCATGCTGCGGACTTCATCATCGCGCATGGGGATCGGTTTATCCTTCGCGCCCGCAAAGCCGAGGACGCCGGGGGTATCTTTAACGAAATACCAGGAACGATCGACGAGGTCGCCCGTCTCGGTCAGCAGATGCATATTCATGATCAGATAACCGGGGAAAAATTTGCGGGTGGTTTCGGTTTTTTTGCCCCGTTTAATTTCGGAGACCCGCTCGGTGGGGAGCAGGACGTCGTAGACGTAATCGCCCATTTCTTCCGCTTTGATCCGACGTTTCAGGTTATCGAACACTTTTTGCTCCTGGCCGGAGAGGACATGGACGACGAACCATTGATCTTTGGGGGAGTAGGGCATGGGGTTTAGCGGGTCAGAAACCCGACGATATTGACGAGGATCAGGTCGTTAAAGGAGACAAAGGCACCGAGGAGCAGCATAAAGACGATCACGACCACGGTGGAATCGACCAATTCTTTGTAGCGTTTAAACCCTTTTTCCTTGGGATCCCAAGGCCAGGATGCCTTCAGCAATTCGGACTGCACTTCGGCAATGAATTTACGAGTCTTAGCGAGCATGGAAGGCGGAGAGTGGAGGGAAAGGAGAGAGGCGCTGGGATGGAAAGATCAAAAGAGGCGAAGGAGGAGGCGCAAAGTTGAGGGTATGACAGGAAGAGAGCAAACAGGCCAGGAGGGACTCGAACCCCCAACCGACGGTTTTGGAGACCGCT
>CAZSPO010000445.1:0-3112 GCA_964608775.1 uncultured Chthoniobacterales bacterium
CCGTGCAAACTGGGGATATCGATGGGGATGGGAAGCCGGAACTCTTGCTGGGCCGCGACCGGTTGGTGCGCGCCATTCGACTCAACGACGGCGGGCGAGTGGAAATCGTCGATCAATGGAACGCCACCGACGACCGGGTCCGGGTCGCCGGAGCCGTGATGAAGTCGGGCGAGCCCTCGATGCAGGTGGTGGACACCGGGCGGGGGCGTTTCGTGACGGTGGTGCGCGATGACGACGGCGTTTTTCGCGAGACGGCCGACCAACCGCTCGACATTCAATCTCTGCAAGATCTCGTCTGGTTGCCGGGGGCTGATAACGACGCAGACCGGTTGCTTGCGTTTGGTCCTAATGGCTTCACCCTCTTCGAACCCGGCCATCCAGCCCCTTTGATTCGCCGGGAGCAGTCGCATCAGACCGACCTAGACGAGGTGAAATTTCAGCTCCTTGCCGCCGCCCAGTTGGAAGGGAAGGAACAGGAGGCCTCGCTCGTGGCTATCGACGCCGCCAAAACGCGGATCCTTGAGGTGCTCACCCCGGAGACTTCGGGGGCTTGGCGCAGCCGATTGCATTTTCGGGTGTTTGAACAGGACCCCCATTATCGGGGCAAGACCGGGAGTAACCGGGAACCGCGGGAAATTCTCCTCGAAGACGTGACCGGCGACAACCGGCCTGACCTTCTCTTGCTGGTGCATGACCGGTTGTTGGTTTACCCAGGTTGGGCGGGAGACTGACCGGTTGGGAAGCAGGGAATCGGACCACCCAACAGACGGGAGCATTATTCCATCGTATGGCATGACGCCTCTTTCCAAATGCGAAAACGCGAGGTAAGTAAGAATTGTTAAGCAAGCAATAAATGCTCGCGAGACGGTCTATCTATGAAATCAACCTCCACCGAACCGCTTTATCAACATCGCATCTCGCGCCGAGCCGTCCTGCGGGGGGTAGGCGCATCGCTCGCCCTCCCATTTCTCCCAAGCCTGCGACCCTCGGCCTATGCGGCGGAAGCGACCGCAGCGGGTGTCCTCTCGTCGGAACCGCCCCGGCGATATCTGGCCATGATTTTTACCAACGGCGTGAATGTGGCGCATTGGTGGCAAAAGACTGGCGCTGGCGACAAAGTCACTGAGCTCGGTAAATCGCTCAAACCGCTGCAGCCTTACGTCGACGACTTGCTTTTCTTGAATGACCTCCATCTCTTTGACCGGACGGTCGGGGTTCACACGCCCTTTTTCTCAAACTTCCTCGTTGGAACGGAAATTCCTCAGGGAAGCGTGCCCAATTTAAACCAGTCAATCGACCAATTCATGGCCCGCACAGTGGGGACGGTGACTCCTGTGCCGAGCATTGTGCTGGGAATCGAGCCGACTAGCTTCGGGTTGGCGAATGGCAGACCGGCGATTTACACCGGCACCATTTCCTGGAGTTCCGCCACGGCTCCGGTGACTCCGGAGGTTTATCCCTCCCAAGCGTTCGACCGATTGTTCGACACGGAGACTTTGATTCAGGACAGGAGCGTCCTCGATTTTGTGTTGAAGGAAGCGAAATCGATTCGGTCGGGTTTGACTGCGCAGGACCGGGATAAAATGGACGCCTATCTGGAGTCCATTCGAGCCATCGAACGCCGGATTGAAATTGCGACAAACGACGGTCGGATGGAAGGTTGGCGACCCTCTCTTGAGCAACCGAATATGGAGCGGCCTGGCCCCGGCACGCCGCACGATCTAGAAGCGCACATGAAGCTCATGATCGATATCACCGTGCTCGCTTTCCAAATGGATAAAACCCGGATCGGCACACTCCTTCTCGAAAAAGATCTCAGCTACCTGCAATTTAACTTCCTCGAAGGGGTCAGCAAAACCGGTTTGCACAACCTCTCGCATCATCGCGGGCAGACGAATGCGTTGACGGAATACCAGATCACCAACGAATACCACGTTCGCCTCCTGGCTTACATGTTAGAGAAAATGAAAAGCATCGATGAGGGGAACCAAACGACCCTACTTGATAACACTGCCGTTCTCTTCGGTAGCACCATGGCGGATGGGAATGCCCACGATGGAGACCATCTTAAACTAGTCATTGCGGGAGGCAAATCCATGGGGATCCAAGGGGGACGCTCTCTCACTTACAAAACGCTTGAGGATCGGCGCCTCTGCAATTTGCACCTCGATATGGCCCAGCGGATGGGGTGCAAAATCGAAGATTTTTCCAATGCCCACTACCCGCTTCCCCGGGTGGGGGCCTAACCCGTTGGACCCATGGGTCCAATCGGATCCATTCTAGCCATTGTTATGCACAAATTTTCCCCACTCCTTCTCGCCATCTGCCTCCTCCCCGCAGCTTCGCTCCGGGCGGACGAATTCGCCACGGTCGTCCAACCGTTTTTGCAGAAGTATTGTGTCGAATGTCATAACGCAGATGAACAGAAAGGGGGGCTCGCCTTTCATACCTTTCTTTCTGCCGACGATCTCCGGGCCATGCCGGACATTGTCGATGTGTCGCAATGGGTGATTGAAGAGGGGGAAATGCCGCCTCGCACAGCCAAAGCCACGCCGACGGAGGCAGAAAGGGAGGCAGTGGTCGGTTGGATGAAAAACCTGCTGCATTCCATCCGCGACGCTGCTCCGAACGATCCGGGTTTGGTCACGATGCCCAGGCTGAACCATCGGGAATACGAACGCGTCGTTCGCAGTTTGACCGGGCAAGATATTCGGGTGGCCTCTCTCCTGCCGGTGGATGGCGCAGCAGGTGAAGGATTTCTGAATGTCGGTCAGGCCCACCAAATTCAGGTGGAACAGTTTGAGGCTTTCCTCAGCACGGCTAAAGCACTGCTGCAATACGCCATTCCTTCCCCCGAACTCGGTCTCGTCTGGATGCCAACTCCGCATCCGTCCAACCCGAATCACGACCTCCTCCTTGCTGAGTTCAGAAAAATGCATGCCGAAGCGCTCGACCGGCTGCTGGAGCCGATCTACGGACGATTTACGAATTTTGTCCGGCGCAACGGTGGCACAGCCGTTTTCTTCGAGGCCTGTTGGCGTTACAAACACAGGGAAGCCCTTGGCTTCGGACGAGACGCCACCTTCGCCGATATCGCCGCCAGTTTCGAACA
>CAZSPO010000446.1:0-3104 GCA_964608775.1 uncultured Chthoniobacterales bacterium
GGCGCTTGATGCCTCTTATCTCGGCGTTCGACGGCAATCCCCACAGGGGGGGGGGACGTCGGGCCCCATTCGACTACTCCCCTGCGTAATCTTCATCAGTTGGCTTCTCGGAACAGCCGCATCGAACTCCTTGACCGCCTCCAATCACTCGCTGCGTCGTTCACCCAACTCGAAGCGCCACGGCTCCGAATCATGTCTTGATGGGTCGTAAAAATAGTCCGCAAGAGCACCCTCTCGCCGATTCCAAACTACCCCTGTCACCAAAAAGAAGCATCTCGGCAGCGGGGGGAGTCTTGGTGTTAACTTCTTATTACCTTTATGCCATCTCCCCGACCATTTCCTTCCGGAGATCCTCCTCCCCCCACCATCAAGGAGGTGGCCTCGGAATGCGGTGTCAGCACCGCCACAGTCTCCCGGGCCTTGAACGACCTGCGGCATTGCGATCCCACCACCCGACAGCGGGTTCTCGAAACAGCCAAACGGCTTGGCTACCGCAAAAATGCAGCTGGGGCCATGCTGGGGGCGAGTCGACGCCGGAGTGCCACACCATTATCCGAGGGAATGACAATCGGATGCCTATCCCTCCCCTGGCCGGAGAGGGCTCCGGCGAACACACTTAAGTTTGGTGACCAGGTGTCGAAGGCAACCGGGCACCGATTGATGAAACACCGACTCACGACAATCGGGGAGCTGCCCGCGTTGATGCGCATGCTGGCGGCGCAAGGAGGAGAGTCGCTCCTGCTAGATCTCCAGGCGGGCGGTGCTTATTGGGAATTGGAGGCTCCGTGGGAGAATTTCGCGGTGGCAACGTTCTCTTCCGAGCGGAGTGACTCCCCCTTCCACCAGGTAGCCCGAGCTTATTACCAAGAAATCCGGTCCCTCTGGCAGTCACTCGTGGCCCGGGGATACACCCGGATCGGCGCGATCCTGCTCTCCCACCCCCATCATGAAGAGACCGATATTCAGCGGTTCGCGGCAGTTGCGGCTAGTCAGGCTGAACACGCTTCCCATTTGGAGGCGATTCCCGTTTTGCTTCCAAGTCCTCGAGAGGAGCCGCAGCAACTGCCACGTTGGCTCAAAGCCCATCGTCCCGACGTGGTGGTGAGCTTCGGGATTGGCACGTGGTGGTTGCTGGACGAGCTCGGATTACGGGTGCCTGAGGATGTTGGGTTGGCCGTCTTGCACGGTGGCGGACGCGTCGTGGAAAAAGCCGGGAGCGAAATCCCCCTATCGGGATATCGGGTGGATGATTCACGGGTCCTCCTGGCGGCTGTCGGGTTTCTCGACAATCAGATTCGCCATGGACAATTTGGCAAACCTCCCTATCGGCAATTTCTGGAAATCGCCGCCGAATGGGTAGAGGGGAGCACGCTTCGCCCCGAGGTTCGCCAACGCCAAAGTGGCTGGTGATTAACCCGATGTGGGATGGCAGTTTGCAACCCAAAGCGTGGCCCTAGCCTGGCGTATTTTACCCCTTTGGGGAACCAGTGTCTTACGTTAAGACCATTCTGGACTGATCCAATCCAACCTGGGGCAAACCCGGCTGCTGGACAAACAAACCGGCGCGATCCGAGGAGATCGCGCCGGGTCGTCGGGAAAGCAGGATGGGCAGGGCCCGATTAGGCCGTGCCGTTACGACGACGAACGCGCCCCCGCAAGGCCAAGGCAGCGACGCCGAAGAGGGCGAGCAAGCCGGTGCTCGGCTCGGGCACCAAGGTTAGGGCATTGGTCGGGCTGAGCAGGAAGGTGTTGAGGAAGGTGGTCTCGTCGATGAGTGCGCCGTCCAATCGGATGAAGGGATTGGTAACCATTGGGGTGTTGAATAGAGTCCAGTAGTCACTCAGGCTGGTCTGACCGCTAACCAGGAAGGAGCCGGTCCAAGTCGAGTCAAAGTCGATGAAGGTGCTGTCGCGGCCAGCGAAGTCGGTGACTGTTCCATTCTGACCAAAGAGGAGATCGGTAACCGTAATTTCGGCGTCGCCGAGAACCGACATTTGACCGGGTCGACCAGCATCAGCCCAATAAATTTCCAGGTTGCCAAGTGAACTCGTGCCTCCAGAGAAGCTGATGTCGTAGTTTGGGCTAGTAGCTAATCCTGCATTGGCCACGCTGAAGGTGGTCGAGGTGAAGGACCCTCCGGCCATGCTAAATTCCGTCCGGCGATTCAACAAGGCAGCCCCTACGGTGGTTGATCCCGAGGTCTGGATGTAGTCCTGACCCCCAAAATGTGTGAGATCGAGCGGGCGGGTGCCTGCGTTCAAAGTCCCGCCGTCGAGGTTGATTGTGGAACCGAAATTCAACCGGAGTCCGAGAGTCGGCCCGCTCACATCCAGACTGCCTCCATTCAGATTCCAGGTGATCGGAGCCCCACTGTTCCCAAGATTGAACTGATTAACCCCGCCTGAACGTGTTCCCGTGGCCGTTCCGCCATTCTGTGTGATCGCAAACCCCTCCAGAGTGGTGGCACTATTGTAAGTCGGTTGGTTGAGCGCCCCGGCGTTGATGGTGGCGTCGTTGCCCACGCCCGGCACGCCGTTGTCCCAGTTTCCGGCGACATTCCAGTCCGAACTAATCGTGCCGGTCCAGATCGTGGCCCCCTCCGAAGAGGCCGGGATCCAAACCGCCATCGAAAGGGCGGTCACAACAAGTGGGAGGAAGGACTTTTTCATCACAAACTCCAAATAAGCCCGCCCTCCCCGAACACCAACCCCTTTCTCATGTAAACGATTACATGCGTCGCCAGGGCTTTCATCAGCCTTGGCAAAGGCTTGACCGCCGCTCGGTTCTCCTTGGATGATCCGACTTCATGCCCCAGAAAACCCCCAACATCATTCTCCTTTACGCCGACGACCTCGGTCGCGGCATGCTCAGCCTCTACGGCCAACGCCACTTTCAAACGCCAAAAATCGACCGGCTCGGTCACGAAGGGATGCGCTTTGAGCGGGTCTACGGCTGCGCCTTTTGTGCTCCCGCTCGCGCCAGCATGATTACTGGGATTCATGACTGCCATCGCGAGTGAGGATGGGGTCAGTCCAAGATTTCTTGAATACGGCCCTGGGGCGCTTGATGCCTCTTATCTCGGCGTTCGACGGCAATCCCCACAG
>CAZSPO010000447.1:0-3103 GCA_964608775.1 uncultured Chthoniobacterales bacterium
GCTCGCCTTGGAGCGTCATCGCCTAGGAGGTGCTCGACTCGTCCTCGCCGACCAAGTTGGCTTGGGAAAAACAGTTCAGTTAGCCATGGCCGCCATGCTCATGGCCCTCGATGAACCCGAGGGTGGGCCTATTCTTGTTCTAGCGCCCAAACCCCTCCTGCAACAGTGGCAGGACGAACTCATGGAACTCCTTTCCCTCCCATCCGCTCGGTGGAATGGCCGGACCTGGATCGATGAGAACGACGTAGAACATCCTTCTGACGGCATTAAATCGTTGGGCAACTGCCCACGGCGCATTGGGCTTGTTTCACAAGGATTGGTCGTGCGGGGTTCTGTAGAAGTGGTGCGCCAACTTCTTTCCAGGCGCTATACCTGTGTCATCGTGGATGAGGCTCACCGCGCCCGGCGAAGAAAGGTGCCAAAGGTGGATGCCGGGTCTGACGAAATCGATGAAAAAGGCGAGCCAAACAAGGTGATGGCATTTTTACGTGAAATCGGTCCAAAGACGAAAAGCATGCTATTGGCCACCGCAACGCCCGTGCAACTTCACCCAGTGGAGGCTTGGGATCTGCTCCAAACCCTGGCAGTCGGTAACGGGAGTGTGCTCGGTGGTTGGACTCAAACGAGTCCATGGTTTCGCCCCAGCCGCTGTCTTGAAATCGCCACAGGCGCAGCCAAGGTGCCCTCCGAAGACGAGCGGGAAGCTTGGGAATTCATACGTGACCCGCTGCCCTCCCGCCATGAGGATTCTGCCTTGCGTCGAATCCGCGATCATCTGGGTGCAGAGGACTCCAAATGGCAGTTCAGTCCGGAAACGCTCGAAACACTGTCGCCCGCAATCCGCCGTGTTCAACTCAGAAACGGTCTGCTGCCGGATTACGGCTCACGATTCAATCCCCTGCTCCGATGTATCGTCCGTCGCACGCGGGCTTACCTTGAAAACACGATCAACCCTGCAACAGGTGGCTATTTCCTGCCCAAAGTTTCGGTGAAACTATTTGGTGAGGAAAATGAGAGCGCCTTGATCCTCGGCGGTTATCTTCAAGACGCATACCAAGAAGCCGAACATTTCTCCGATCTGCTTCAGCAACGAGTTCGCGGAGCGGGATTCTTTAAAACCCTGCTTCTACGCCGCCTTGGAAGTTCCATGGAGGCAGGGAGACGAACCATTAAGAAGCTTCTGGGCCAAGAACCAGAAGTCGTGGATGACGAAGATGAAGACGATGGCGAAGAGGATGAACCGCCTCAGCCGGGTCGACCACCGCAAGGAGCAAGCGATTTCAAAAATTTTACTGCGGATGAAATGAAGTCTCTTCGTCGGTGCCTGCGCATGCTCCAGCAGGGTGGAAACAATGACCCAAAACTGGAGGCGCTGATCTCCTATCTGCTCGGAACGAATTCCCACTCGACCACACGGTGGCTCGACCTTGGCTGCATCCTGTTTTCCCAATACTATGACACCGTTCGCTGGGTCGGAGACGAACTCGCCAAACGCCCTGAATTCGGCAGCATCGACATTGGGCTGTATGCTGGAAGCAATCGGTCCGGCTTTTGGCGACAAGGGAAGTTCCAGCGGTGTGATCGAAATGAACTCAAATCCAGAGTGCGTTCGGGCGAACTCCGCCTTTTACTCGGCACAGACGCGGCCTCCGAGGGGCTCAATCTTCAAAAATTGGGAACTCTGATCAACATCGACTTGCCTTGGAATCCGACGCGCCTTGAACAGCGAAAAGGCCGAATACAACGAATTGGTCAGGTTCGCAGCGAAGTGTTGATCGCCAATCTCCGGTATCGAGATTCCGTTGAAGACCGTGTTCATCAAGTCTTGGCAGATCGCCTCGAAGCCATTCACGGACTTTTCGGCCAAATTCCGGACACCCTGGAAGATGTTTGGGTGCAAATTGCTTTGAAAGACGAAGCCGCCGCACAAGATCTCATTGATACCACGAGCGCAACCCGGAATCCTTTCGATGTGAAATACAGCAAAGTGGAGGATGCCAACTGGGAAAGTTGTGCGACCGTTTTAAACAAGCTGAGTGTGCGGGAACTTTTCAGCCAAAAGTGGTGAGGGACCGGGGAAAAAGGTTCTTCTGAGTCACAGAGGGAGTAAAAGCCAAAGCTGAGTCGATCATGCTTCGAGTGCGGCTTCGATGTTTGCTATAAGGCGGTTTGCGTCATCTACGATAAGGGTGAACTCGTTGCCCTCCGTTGAGCGCCCTGATCGTGCGGCGGTCAGCTCAGAAATGAAAGCGTCGGTTTCGCTCTGCATTGTCGCATAAAAGTCATTCAGAAAGCGCTCAAACTCAGCGAGGAACTCTCCTCGGACGGCAACCGCACCATCCCGAAAAATGGCTCTTGTTTTTGTTCGGGCATTTTGGAATTTAACCCTCTCATCTTCTTCCATTTTTTCCTCAACCACTTGCCCAACCACCTGCAGGAGGGCCGCAATAGGCCCGAGCACCTTGCCGACTCGGGACAGCTTCGCGGCAAAACCCACGGCTTCCCAAGGTTTGAACGAGTAGCCAAAGAACTTACCGACAACATAAATAGCCTTGTGTGCCTGGCTTCCCGCTGCAGCGGCGGTATTCCAGCCGCTGACTCCCTTGGCTCCCGTTGTTATTCGGATCATCCACGTGCTTAGTCCCTGAGCGACCTCACTGATTTTTCTTAGATTTTCTAACGGAATCCGATTGCTTGCCCCGGTTGTGGAACCTTGAATTTGACTTCGTGTTTGGAAATCGCGCTCAATTTCGACTTGGTTCCGCAGGGATTTCGCCAAGTTTCCCTCGGCCAGACGGTTCAATTCCTCTTTCAGACGATCCTGTTCACCCTCGATGGCAGATTCAACCTCTTCCCGGAGCTTTTCGACCCGCTTTCGTGCATCCTCTTCCGCTTTTGCCATTGCGTCTTTGATTGCAAACTCGTTTTTGGCTGGCGTGATTTCGCCCGCAGCATTGTCGCCAAAAAGGCTTAAATCTGCGAGGCAGGCATTCAGTAGAGTCTGCACACGAGTCGCCAAAGCCGAGCGAGATTCCTGGAGAATGCGGGATCTGCGACCGAGCAATTCCAGAGCAGCACGTTCCTCAGGCTGGTCCGCCTCGCA
>CAZSPO010000448.1:0-3090 GCA_964608775.1 uncultured Chthoniobacterales bacterium
GCGGGTGGGGGATTTCCTTTTGGCCTCGCGGATGTTCACGAAATTTCCATTAAGCCAGATGTAGAAGCCTTTATGGGAATGGTCTTTGGAAGTCGTGTCACCTTTTTTCTTTTCCTTCACGCCGAGGATTTCGAGTCTCCCGCGCAAATCCTGTGCGGTCAGGTTCCTGCTTTTTGCAAATTCTGCCAGCCGAATACCCGGCGGCAGAGGTTTGCCATCCTTGGTTTTCGAAGGTACGCAAGCCGCAATCACGGCATCCAGTAACTCGCCATCCGCCGGAACCGAGGGCTTGTCAGCGGCCAGTGGCGAGGGAGGCACTGATGGTGTGGCTTTGGCAACCGGACGGCTTGCCTGAGAAGCGGAGGCCGGGTTGGTCTGCCTCTGAAAGACCGCGCGGATTCGTTCACCATCCGGCCAACAACTGATGAGTTTCCAGCCTTCCGAGGCAGGCTTGTTCAAGGCCGCTTCCAATTCGGCAGACTCGCAATCAATCACTTTAATCTGGTAACTCATAGGTTTGGTTCTATCGGATGCTCGAAAAAAAAGAAAATAAAGAAGGTGAGCGTCACGGTTTCGCCAAGTGGAATGGCAGTGAAGGTTTATGGCCTTTGGATGTCGCAGGCTTAGAGGTGGGAGGGACTGAGAACTAAATGAGAGGGCGGAGTAATCCTTACAAAGACAAACTCAACAATCGACTTCTTTCGGCTTGATAAAGCGTTTTTTCTCCAGAGTGCGCCAGTGGCGTTCGTCAAAATCTTCCACGACCTGAAGGCCGTTGAAGACCCAGAAACAGAGCACTGGAGCATTTGCACGGACGATCAACCTTTTGCGAAATGCCGGGTTGTAGTTGATTCCGGCGACCTGGACGAATCCTGCAACAGGGCTGAGGGCGGCCTCAAGCAGGGCCTTGCCAAAAGCGGATGCGATGCCGGGTTGCCGCCTAATCAGGTCCGCGACCTCCTCGCGCACGGTGTAGATGCTGGCAGTGACATCATTGCTCGAAGACGGTGCCTCTCTGCTCTTCAACTCGGCTCCGATCGCCTGACGGATCGGATCGGTTTGGACGGCTTGGGTTGCAGACTTGAGAATCCGCTGTGGATCGGGCGGAGTGTCGGAAGGGGACTGTGCATATTGCCGCACCGCATCCCGGTCCATCTCGCAGAAGGTTTTCCAAGGGAGGAGGTCAAATTGAAACCCTTCCGCCCGGAATGCAGCGGTGTGGGCATCATATTCAAACAAGGCGAGACGATTCAGCAGTGGCACGTCCGTGGCCGGGATTGGCTCGGGCTCCCACGCAAGTCCTGCCGGAGAGCGGAAGGATGCCACAGCCCGGCCGAGAGCTTCGGGCAACTCGGGGTTGTCAGCGAACTGGGCAAGGACCGGGTGATTGATGGCGAACAGGTAATGGTAGGACATGGCTTGATTGTTGTTATTGGTGTTGGTTGTGAAAGGCGGTGTGATCAGGGGCTTCGGCGGTCATCGTTCGATGGCGACGCGTGCGGCGCACAGGTCGAGCGGCATGTGGTGGATCGAGGAATGATGATTCATACTCACTGCATGGTTTGCAGCCCATCCGTCGCGCCAAAAACTTTCGAAAAAAGTGCGGCAGAGGGGTAACCATGGCACTGAGGGAACGGAAATTCGCAGTGCACTTGAAGGAACCGGCAGGAACATGCCAAGAAAAAAAAAGGGACGACCGGTTCCGGTCGTCCCTTTCTGCTTGGTGAGGATGTCGCTTACATCATCGGCGCGTCGCCACGGTCATCGCGCATCAGCTTCTTAAGCTCGGCTTTCATCTCTAGCTTAGTAGCCTGCTCGCGCCGCTGACGCGTCCGCTTCGACATGGTCGCCGGAGCTTTCCGGATCTCCGGAGCCGGCTCGCCGTGGTCTTCATAGACCTTCAAGCTCAGATCATAGAGGGCCGCCGCAAAGAGCCTTCCTTGAAGGGCCGCATTCGCGATCACCGTTTGGACCTGGTGGGCGGTCGGTCCGTCTTGACGAAGTCGCTCCAAGTATGCAGCCGTCGCCGCCGCTTCCAAAGAGATGGGCCTTTGCTCATCTTCACCTTCCTTGGACCAGGCAACGGTCATGTTGCGCGATACATAGCGCCATGCAACCCGCTTGGCCGACTTGAGCTGCCGCTTAACGATCCCCATGACGTAGCGCTTGAGTTCCTTCCGGGTCATCATGGAGGTTGCAACCGGTTTTCCCACTGACGGAGTGGGCCTGGCAAATGAAGCTCCCGAACTCCCTCCGCCTGAAGGCGAGCCAAGGCGCTTGCTTAAGTTTGCCAACGCTTTATGGGTGCCGGCAATGAGATCCAATTGGATGTCATCTCTCTGGCAGCGAAGTCGGTCGTCACCATGCGCGTTGACCTGGATTCTCGCCAGTTCGATCAGCGCTGCCCCACCGGCTTCCGAGGCTTCCTTTGAAGCTCCCTTTGTGACCAGGCCATCGACGATCAAATCGAGCAGATCCCCGATTCGATCTTCCGATTTTGCTTGACAAGTCGATGCCTGCCCGTTATTAATACCGCGGAGCGGTGAATCAATTGATTGATGTTGTGTATTCATATTCATACACAAGCCAATGTCTTGCGAATAATGACTCTACGCCGAAAGGCGTGGAGACTTCTTCTGTCTTATTAATGGCCGCTTCACCCCCCAAGTGGGGGTGCCGGAAGTGCGTGCCGGGTTGTTAGCCCATTTGACCGGGACCAAAGCGACTCATCCAGACAATGAGATGCGCTAACCCGAGTGGCAGGTAGTTAGATTTAGCGTGCGTCGGGTTAGCAGAACGATTTCTAAAATTTTTTGGCGCGGTTGAGGGAGCGGTTGCCATGTGATGAGTATGCACACGCTTCAAACTCAAAACAGCACCACCGGAGAGCCTTTCCAGAAACCAACCGACACCGGCGAGCGAACGCTCCACCTGAAAGACTCTGTGAATTCGGAAGCGGCTCTGGTTCTCGTGAATCAAATGCTAAGTTATAATGCTGCCGATCCCAGTCTCCCGATCCACCTTCAAATTTTCTCACCTGGCGGCTGCGTGATCTCAGGGCTCGCCATTATCGATGTGATGATGCACGTG
>CAZSPO010000449.1:0-3089 GCA_964608775.1 uncultured Chthoniobacterales bacterium
AAATCGCGCTTGCCGACGACGTGAGGCGTGCGAGTTTGGGCTTCGAGTCTCTGCTGACAAACATGCCGTCTCGCCTGATTTTCTCATGAGATTATTGCGCCGCCTTTTTTGGTCGCTGCTCGTCGTGGCCGTGTTGGGAGCGTCCTGGACTTTCATGCCCGGGAGCGGTGGCCTCTTGGTGCATTTGGCAGCATGGCAGATGGCTCCGGATTGGCAGATTCGCTGTTCCAAAGTGACGGGCAACTGCTGGGGACCGGTGCGGGTGGCTGATTTGGAGGTTGCAGATGCGGAGGGCGAAATTTGGATGGCCTGTCGGGAGGGGCTCTTCCAGCTCCGTCTTTCAGGGCTTTGGCCGGGACAAGATGGGCGTTGGTTGAAGCAGGTCAGTTTGCGGGGAGCGCGACTCGGGGAGGGAACGAATGATCGGGAGATGGTAGAGACCCTACTCGCTCCTGTGCCGGAACGGGCAGAGAGCATCTGGCGAGCGCTCTGGCAGGCGGATTGGTTTGTGGAAGCGAATGGGGTGGCCGGGCGTGGGAAAACGGAGGGGGTGACGTTATGGGTCGATCTCCCTGCGGAGGGGCCGGGCGTGCTGCTGATGCGCGATGCTCAACAACCGTTGGCGCGTGGCACGTTGGTTCGGCATTTGGACAGATTGCAATTTGACGGGTGGGCCTCCGGCTTGCGTGGCATGGAATTGAAACAGGGGGTGATGACCGTGGATCCGACGACCTCCTGTCCCCGTCGGGTGCTGTTGGAATTTCAAGAGGCGGGGGGGCCGGGTCAATTGCGGGCCGATTTTACTCGGGTGCCCGAGTCGGGTGCCACCGCAGCGAGTGTGGTGGGCGAAACGCTGCCAGTCTCCGCCATTCGAGCTGATTTTTTGCCTGGGACAACCGGGGTAGCAGGACGCTGTCGATTTCAGGCGAATTGGACCACCGCCCCGGGCGGGGTGATGGCACATTTGGCCTTTGCCGGGCAGGCGTGGGATTTGGCGGGAGAGGGGTTTGAGGTGAGCCACGCGGAGTTTGCCGGACATGTGAGCGGTGATGAAATCGTGTTGAGACGGCTGAATTTGGCGCATGAAAGGAACCGCCTCGAGGCCCGGGCGCGACTACCAAGGGTCCCAAGCGTTTCGAAGCTTGGGGCGGCGGATTGGGAGTTGGAGGGGCGGCTCGTCTTGTCCAACCCGGCGGCTTTGCGGGAATGGACGCAGCTGCTTGATTACTTGGCTTTGGATGAGAACGGTTCTCTGACGGCTCGCCTTCGGGTGGGCCGGACTCGTGGATGGGCATGGGGGGGGGCTCGGGTGGCAGGAGAGCATCTGCGGCTGGCGGGGATCCCTTTTGATGCGATCACCGCTTCGCTGGATGTGGAGGGAAGCCAATTAAAACTTCACGAAATCAATGCGGAGGGGCCGGAAAATCAGTTGTCAGCTCAGGCTTGGCTCGATTTGGGCGGCAGCGAGCTGTTTCAAGCCTCGGTGCGGCTGCGTCTCCAGGACTGGGGCAGGGTGCGTGAGCGGCTTCCCGAGCTCCCCTGGCTGGCCGAGATAAAGGCCAACGGGGTGGAGATGGTCTGGGATGGAGATGGCTCCCGCAGCTCACATTCGGCGGCATTTCGGGTGGCGGCTGACCACGTCGCGCACGGGGGGGAAGTGGGGACTCGCCGGTTTTCGGCGGAAGGCAGTTATTCGCCGGAACGATTGATTTTGCGCCATTGGGAACTGGCCGACGACCATTTGGTCTTGGCAGGGAACGCCAGTCTCGGCGGTGGCCACTTGACTGCTGTCGCTGATTTATTTGGGGGCGAAAGCCAACATCTCGGTTCGGTGCGCCTTCATTTGCCCTCTGCGACGACCGATTACCCGGAATTCTTGCGGCACCCATCGCTCGATCCCGAAAGGTCGTGGCATCTTGAAGGCAGCTTGTTCGGAGCCCGGATGGAGACCGTGGCTCAGCTCCTCGGAGCGGCAGACGTCGGCCGAGGGGAGGTTTGGGGGCGACTTTCGTGGCATGGGCCACCCGCTCAGATGGAAGGGAGTGCTCGGCTTGTGCTGATGGATTTTCACCCGCCGGAATCGTGGCAGCTACCTGCCCCGCTTTACCTGGAAGGCTCGGCCTCCTCGCGTAATGGCTGGTTGAATGCCGGGGGGACACTTTTCTTACCGGGTCGCCCGCCGACTCGGATCCTGGGGAGCTTGCCTTGGCCGGGAGCTGAGGGCGGAGAGGGAGCCGCTGCATTCCAAATGGCATTCGACGCGATGCCCGCCACCGTTTTCCCTGAATGGATCACGCGCTGGACCGGGGTGATGTGGCAGGAGGGGCGCATGACCGGGTCGCTGGCCGGGTGGCGGAACGAAGCCAGGTGGCGCATGGACGGAAAATTAGACGGTCGCAATTTGGTGGGGGAAATACGGGAGACAGGGCTGGCGTTCAGCCAGTTTGAGGCGAGTCTGAATTTTGAGGAAGATGCGGTTCGGATTAACCAAGCTCAGGCGCAAATCGGGGAGGGCCGTTTGTCGATTGAGGGGGTTGTGTCGGCCTGGACCAGCCCGGAGGAGCGAGAGTGGGATCTTGCGTTCGTTTCGCGGGGGATCGCCTGGCCGCTCCCTTTTGCCTGTGACGTGGCGGAGGGCAGCCTATCCGGTCAAGATAAAGCCCTTTCAATGGAGGCGACCGCTTTGGTTGATCCCAAGACATTCGAGTGGCTTGGGAATCGGAGTTTTGAACAGCCCTCTGCCTCCCCTTTGCCGGAGCCTCCTGATAATTCGCTTCTGCCGATGCCGCTGGCGGCTTACGACATTGGGTTGATCACCGGTCATGCCAGGGGGCTTAATCGGATACCAGCCACCCATGAGAAGGCTGTTGGCCTCCCCGTCTGGCGAATTCAAGGCCGTGGCGACCGCTTCCGACTTTTTCAGGAGATCACCCGACAGAGCGAGCCAGAGTCCACTCCCACGCCGTCGGCACCGAGCACCGAGGCTTCCTCGGGTTAACCCAGAAAAGATCACTGGGGCTCAGGCCATTTTGCCCGTTCAGTGGGCTCGGCAAGGCTTCCCTCTTTCCGTCCCGTGCATTTTGGGGTCA
>CAZSPO010000450.1:0-3084 GCA_964608775.1 uncultured Chthoniobacterales bacterium
GCCGTAGAAAAGCGTGGGGTGAATCTGATGTTTTTCGCAGATTTGCGAGATGGGCGCCCTTCACAAAAATCTGCGGTGCAACCCCTTTCTTTTTGTATAAAAGAGAGGGGCTTATTGGACATCCTATGCCTTTCTTACCGTGTCAGAGTGGGGCATCGGGTTCGGGCGACTGGGCGGCGGGGGGGGATTCTGTGGCGCTTTCGGGTGGTGGCGGTTGGAGAATGTTACGGATCTCCCGCACCCAGTTGTTGAAGTCGGGGTGTTGGGGGAAATCGCGGGCGACTTGATACATCGCGAGAACCCCGCGATTCGGCTGCCCGATCAAGACGAGTTCTTTGGCGCGTTGCCATTGGATGGCCGGGCGCTCGATCGAAGCCATCCGTTGTTTGTCAATCGCGAGCGTGGCGTTGTTAAGCCGGTCATCGACGAGGGCGAGGCGCATATCCCAATATTCGAGCGCGGCCGGATCTTGCCGCCGTCGATAGTAAGGTAACAAGGCCCGCTCATACATTCCCTCAAAATTTGAAGGGACGGGTTCCCAATCCTTGTGGTCGCTGACAAACTGCGTGGCGTTTTGAGCCCGTAGAAAAGGGCTTGCGCCGATCGGACGGGTCCATAATTCGTCGAACACTCGGTTCGCTTCACCCCGACCGCGAGGGGGGAGGTTGCGATTAAAGAGGGCGGCGTCTCGGGCGTATTTCTGGAGCTCGGGCATGAGTGCGTCGATTTCCGCTGGGTTTTTCAAGCGCGAACGTTTGAGGGAGAGCACGAGGTAATGGAGATGCATTTGGAGCAGCGGCTGGAAATAAGAATCCGTCCCGGACTCCTTCAGGTTTTCGCTAAAATTGTTTTCCCACTCCCGAAATTTCCCGCTTTCCCTACCTTGGCCTTCGAAATCGAGCACCCGGCGACTTTGGTAGTAGAGCTCGACCGCCGCTCTGGCATCTTGGGAGGCGGATCGGAATTGCGATTCGTAACTCTCAGCCCCTTTGCGGATCGCTTCTGCATTGGCTTGTCGCAATTCTTCGAGCGACTGGAGCACACGCGCTGCGTCCACGGGAGCCGCGTCTTGGGCCTTTGCTAAACTGGAGAGGGTGATGATCAAACAGGGGGCGAACCACCTGCCAAGGCGAAGGAGCGTGAGTAGGGGAGTGAGTAGGAAAGTGAGTAGGGGAGGTCGGAGGGGGGGCATGGAAAAAATGATTTTAGCTGGCCCGACCGTCCTCCGCAATCCCGCCGTTAGGGGGATAGGGGTGCGGGCACCCCTCTCTATTCGACTGATCGCCTCTGTTTCATAAAACCAGTCGTGGTTGTTTGATCTTTTTGCGCAGCGCTTTGGCGTTCCGGCGGTTACGTGCCACAATGGATACGCCCCCGCCTGAACTTCTCCCCCTGCACAAAATCTGCGGCGTAACCCCTCCCTGCTTTTAGGAAACTGGGGAGTTATCCTTCATCCAGGCAGAGAATGGTCAGCTGCTTGGGGCCGTGGGCACCGAGGACGAGGATGCGCTCGATATCGCCCGTCCGACTGGGGCCTGTGATTAAGGAGAGCATGCTGGGCCAATCTTCGCCGTATCGGCTACGGACAAAGGCGTAGGCTTCGGTGAGGTCGGGCACCATTTGGGTGCTGGTGGCGATCACCACGTGGTGGGGCGGCAACACGGAGAGGGCGCGTCCGCCACAGGTGCGGCTGGATACCAGGACGCTGCCGGTTTGCGCCACTAAGGCGTCGCAGGCGGTGAACCCGATGCCGGCGGTTTCCAATTGGGCGGAGGTGAAGGGTTGCAAGGTATCGAGCTGTGGCAGGGGATGGCCTTCTAACGCACGACCGACGAGCGGATGGGTGTGGCAGGCGACGAGCGAGGAGCCACTGGCTGCGATCAAATCTGAGGCGACCTGGCGGAGGGCTGCCCAGTTTGGGAACAACCGGAAGCGGGTCTGCAATTTTTCCGATATTTGAGCGAAAAGTTCGAGTTGCCCCGGACGCTCGAGTGGGACGGGCGGGAGCCATTCGCGCAGCGTCTCGCCGACGGGACGGGTGGCCGCCGTGGCGGAGCCGGATGCGTGGGCGTGACCGGCGTAGAGTTGGGGGGCCGGTTGCCTGAGGGATTCTCGGATCCGATGTAGGATGGTCTGGCGGTCAGCGTTCATCCTCTGCGCTCCTTCCATTCATCGCGGAATGAGCGGGGGGCGAGTGCCGGGATTTCGCGGGTGGCACTCCAGGCGCGGGCGGGGTCGAGCGGGGTGCCGCTGACCATGGGGAGAAACGGTTCCCCGATGCGGGCGAGCCGGGAGCCCCAACGGTAAAGGAGGGGGTGAGAAGTTAGCCATGCCCAGAAGCGATAACCGGTTTCCTCGAGGGTGGATGGTTTTTCTGAAGCTGCGTTCCGGCGGTTGTGAAGGAGGTGATGATGGAGATCGATTTTGACCGGGCAGGCATCGGTGCAGGAGCCGCAGAGGGAGGAGGCTCCCGAGAGATGTTTCCAATCCTGCAACCCACGAAGGTGCGGGGTGATGACTGAGCCGATGGGGCCTTGGTAAGTGGTGCCGTAGGTGTGGCCGCCGATATTTTTGAAGATCGGACAGACATTCAGGCAAGCGCCGCACCGGATGCAATGAAGGGCATCGCGTTGTTCGGGGTCGTCAAGGAGGGCGGTGCGGTGATTATCGAGGAGGACGACGTGGAACTCCTCGGGGCCATCGGGTTCGCCGGGTTGTCGGGGGCCGGTGTAGAGTGTGTTGTAACATGTGAGATGTTGGCCTGCGCCGGCTGTGGCTAACATCGGGAGGAAGAGGGCGAGATCTTCCATGGTCGGCAGGACTTTTTCAATGCCGACCAGGGCGATATGCACCTTGGGCAACCCCGTGGTGAGCCGGGCGTTCCCTTCGTTTTCCGTAATGGAAATAGCTCCGGCATCCGCAACAAGGAAGTTGGCCCCGCTGATCCCGATATCGGCTTGGCAATACTTGAGCCGCATAATCCGGCGGGCGATCATCGTCAATTCTTCGGGGCTATCAGTGGCGTCAGTACCGAGGTGGTCGTGGAAGGTGTCACTCACCTGATGGCGGGTGAGGTGCATGGCC
>CAZSPO010000451.1:0-3069 GCA_964608775.1 uncultured Chthoniobacterales bacterium
GACTGCTTTCTCCTCATTACAGCGCATCGGTTTTACGAGAACGACGCATACCTGTTTCGGGAGCTTACCGCGATGGGGAAGCCTTGTTTTGTGATTCGTAACATGGTGGACAGAGCGATTCTGGATGGTCGGCATGATAACAATCACACAGAGAAGCAGACGAAGCGGATTATCACAGAAGACATTCATGACCAGTTAGCTCCGAATCATCCCGAGCGAATCTACCTGACTTCTGCACGCAAACCTGCAAAGTATGATCTGAACGCACTGCTCAGCGATATTTCAGATGCTTTGGATGGCGTGAAGCGCACACGGTTCGTGGCCGATATGGCCACGTATGGGGACGAAGCACTGAAAAAAAAACGTAAGGTCGCGACCGACAGAATTCCACTATACGCCGGGCTGTCAGCCGCAAACGGCCTCAATCCAGTTCCAGGTTTAGACGTGGCCGCTGATATTTCAGTTCTCATCAAGCTTGGGCATGAGGTCGCACAAATCTACGGTCTCACCAACGAACAGTTCGAATACATAAAAAGACTGCTTGGCCCCAAGGCGATTCCGTCACTCCTCGCGAAGCTATCTCAGTTTGCAGCGAAGTATCTTTCTAAAGAAGGAATTATCCTGCTACTCAAGAGGATCGCTACGCGGGCTACAGCGAAGCAGGTTTCCAAGTGGGTTCCTTTCGTAGGACCTCTTATTTCTGCAGGAATTGGATGGCAAGCCACTTTTATGCTAGGCGAGCAACTCGTTGATGAAGCTGAAGACCTAGCGAAAGAAATATTGGATGGAATACTCAAAGGTTCCGATTTGCCTGATGAGGAGCCATGAAACGAGAATGCGAACAAGGCGGTGGACTCAACGCGCTAACGCGCGTGAGTCACCTTTGACGTTCTGCTGCAAACTTCCCGTCCAGTATGGCCCTCCAAAAACAACCCGTGCTTGATTTTCTGATTTACGGTGTATTCGGAGTTCCTATTGGACTTCTGACGGCGATGTTGATTCCAGGACTCGTGTTTCACACGACAAAGCCCGGTCACTTCCTTGACGGCACTTGGTTCTTTGGATCGGCGGTTCTCTTTTCGCTTACATTGGGTTGCTCATCCTGGATCGTTAAGTCCAGAGAGATTCCAAGAGGTCGCATCGTCAGCGCGCTTTTCGGGGGGATTCTAGCAGCAGCGCTAGTCGGAACTCTAATATCGATTTGGTTCGCTAATGCCCACGAGAATTATTGGAAGACCAAGGCGAAGTATGGCGACTTCTTCGAGTGGATACCCCTCTTTTCATACGCTATTTTCCTGACTGGTTTGATAACCTTTATGGTCGATCTTGCCCTGATCGCGTTCCGTTCTCGCGATTCATCCGCAGAACAAATTGGTGGTGGACAACCGGCTACACGCTCCGAGTCGAAATGACCCTCTTGACTACAACCCTTAACCCTGTTGCGGAGTGGCGCTCCCGGTAGTCGGTGCCACACCTCACCGTTCGCAAACAATATAACCTCTGATGCCACGCGCTTACATCGAAACGACCGTGCCGAGTTACTATGTTGCCCGGACATCGCTCAATCTTCTCCAAGCCTCGCGACAGGCAAACACTCGATTGTGGTGGGATAGCGGTTGCTCAGGATTTGACCTTTTTACATCGCTCGAAGCGCTTGACGAAGCATGTGAAGGTGATCCAGAAATGGCCGCAGCATGACTCGTGCTGCTTCAAAAGGTTGGCCGACTGGACATTACAGATGAAATCGGGCTTCTGGCCCAAAAGCTTGTTCTGGACGGGTTGATTCCCGACAAAGCGGCTTCTGATGCCATTCACATTGCAGTGGCGTCCGTCCACGAAATGGATTACCTTGTCACATGGAATTTCAAGCACATAGCAAATCCGTTTATACGGGATCGCCTGCGCAAGGCGGTTTGCGAATGTGGCTTCCACTTGCCTGTGCTGTGCAGCCCTGACGAACTACTCCAATACAATGAAGACAATTGATTCAGAATCACTACAAGCCGATCCTATCATTTCGGAAGTTCGCCGCGCCAAGACGGCACTTGCAGCCAAATACAATTTTGATGTTGTTGCGATGGTTCGAGCACTTCAGGAGCGTGAGAAACAAGAAAAATGCGAACGATGCGCTCCACCGAACCCTCACCCGCGTCACGCCTGATGCTTGGTCGCTCCGCTCCCGGCATCAGCCGCGCCACGGGCGAGGGTCGGTGATCGCGGACGTTGGGCAACAAAAAAATATCCTTCTCGCAAACACCGCCACATTATAACCTCAAAAGCAAAATCATGAAGACAATCAAAACAATTATCACAACGTTCTGTATTCTCGCGCCTGTGTGCGCAATCGCCCAGGATTCAACGCCCGCCTCTTTTCCATACTACGTTAAGGTCCTTCAGACTTACACCTTCCCGGGGACCCAGTGGACATCGTCCCCGAATGAAGTCGAACAGGTGATTGCGGAGACACCAGAGTTTTTTATAGTGACTACTTCGGAGGGTACCTCAGTCCAACTTCCAAAAAGCATAGCCGCACGGATAACTGAAAAAGAAGCGGCTGATCTCCTGATGGCAGAACGAAAAATGCATCACGATCGTTATATGGCACTGCTTAAGCAGGCGGAAGAGTATGCTGCACAGGTATATCAGGAAAGGCAACAAATTATTCAGATGATTCAGATGGCCACAGCTCTACAGAAACAAAATTCAGGATCGGGCTCCTCAACCTCCGATATGCGTGAGCAACTCAAACTGATTCAAGATCTCCAAGACATGATGAAGACTCCTGACAAAAGGCGCATTCCAAACCAGAACAGATATGAAATCGAAGTTCGCTAAACAACTCAAAGACCAAACAATGAACACAGGAAATATCAGCAAATATGTAACTGTGCGCAGAGACAATTTTGATGCGCTTGATAAGGACGTTAATCAACTTCTGGAACAAGGATACCAGCCCTATGGTAGCCCATATGTGACAGAGAGTGGAGCTGAGTTTCTAGTATGTCAAGCGATGACCCTTTGTGCCGACTCCAACAGCGAAATATAAAAGCCCAACAGAGCGATCCACCG
>CAZSPO010000452.1:0-3066 GCA_964608775.1 uncultured Chthoniobacterales bacterium
GCGAGCGGGGCGTTGACGAATCTTCCCCCCGATTTCTGGCTCCATTTGCGGGCAGCCGGGCTGTTGGCAGGTGCTTTGTTGGCAGGCGGATTTGGGATTGCATGGTGGCTGGGTCGTCAGGGGGGGGTGCGGGCGATGTTTCCGCCCATCGCCGTGACTTCCGCTTTCCTCGGGTTGCTGGCCATCCACGGGGTCGGGCTTGCTGCCCCCTTCTTTTCTTCGGCCGAAGCGGCGAGGGTGCTCAACCGGGTGGCTCCGCCCCAAGCGTGGGTGGTTTTTGATGGGCCCCCGCCGCTGGCGAGCAGTCTCTGTTTTTATCTCGACCGCCCTTTTCACCATGCGGGACACCCGGCGGAATTTGAATTTGGGGTGCGGGCAACCGGTGCCGGCGCGGACCGCTTTCTCACGGTGGAAGAAGTGGCCGCCCGCTGGAACGATCCGGAAGAGGTCACCTTTTTAATTTTAGAATCGAGCCGTCGTTCGTTCTGGCAAAATTGGTTAGGAGACTGGCACGTTGTTTCGCGCTACGGTTCCCACCTCGTCATCGCATCCCAAAATCCCTATCCATGAAATCCTCCCTGCTTTCTGATTCGTTCTATTTCCATGACCCCGTCCGTGAAGAAGGGGGAGGCAGTGGAGCCGTGCCACTTCGTTCCGAGGTAGCGCAGGCTGACACCTGGGATCTGACCCGGCTTTACCCCGATGTCGCGTCGTGGGAAGCCGATTTTGAATCGGTCAAAAGCGGGTATCTGGCCATCACCGCGTTTCATGGGCGATTGGGCGAATCGGCTGCTCTGCTCGCCGACTGTTTGGGGTGCGAAAAGGCGCTCGATTTGAAAATCGAACGGCTCCATCACTTCGCTAGTCTGCGAGTCACGGAGGACAGCAGTAACAACGAGTCGTTAACATTGGAAACTCGGCTTCGGGGGTTGCTAACCGACATCATGGCGGCGTGCGCCTTCATCACGCCGGAGCTGCAGGCGATTCCGGACGAAACATTTGAGGCATGGCTCGAAGAGCCGGTGCTGGGGGAATGGGCGAATCGGTTGCGGAAAATCCGGCGAATGAAGCCGCATATTCTGAGTGAATCGGAAGAGCGGTTGCTGGCTTGGAGCAGCCATTCGTTGCAGGGGCATTCGGAGACGTTCAGCCAACTGACCAATGTGGACATGCACTTTGGCGACATCGAAGATGCCGAAGGCCGGAAACGGACGCTCACCCAATCCTCGTTCGGGAGCTTTTTGGAATCACCCGATCCGGGGGTGCGTAAACGGGCGTTCCACCAATTTTACGACGAGTTTGAAGCGCACGCCTTCACCCTTGCGTCGACCTTCAGCAGTTCCGTGCGGGCGGATGTCTTTCAGGCGCGGGCACGGCGTCACGGTTCGGCTCTTGAAGCGGCCCTTTTTCCAGATGCGATCACCCCGGACATTTATGAAAACCTGATTGGGACGGTGCGCGAGTTTTTACCTTGTCTGCATGATTACTATGAAATGCGTCGGGAACTCCTGGGGTTGGAGGCGATTCATCATTACGATTGTTACGTGCCCTTGGTGCCGGATCAACGGACGGATTACAGCTTTGATCAAGCGATCGATCTGGTCTGCGACGCGTTGCATCCGCTCGGGACGGAGTATGTTGACACCCTGCGGGAAGGGATGCGGCATAGTCGCTGGGTGGATCGGTATGAAAATAAAGGGAAACGGAGCGGTGCTTTTTCCTCCAGCAGCTATGGAAATCCGCCTTTCATTTTGATGAATTACAAGCGGGACGTGTTCGGCGATGTTTACACGCTGGCGCATGAAGCCGGGCATTCCATGCACACTTGGTATTCCCAACGCGAACAACGCTATCAGGATTATCATTACCCAATCTTCCTGGCGGAGGTGGCGTCTACGTTCAACGAGGAGCTGTTAACCCACGATTTATTGGAAAAACAAACCGACCCACGCCTGCGCGCGATGGTGGTGAACCGGCAGCTCGACGATATTCGCGGCACCCTCTTCCGGCAGACGATGTTTGCGGAGTTTGAGCGGGACGCGCATGCAACCGAAGAATCGGGGGAAGCGCTGACCCTGGAGTCGATCCGGGGCATTTATCGCCAGTTGCTCGACGCCTATTTCGGGCCGCGATTTTCCGTGGATACTCAGTTGGAACTCGAATGCCTCCGGATCCCACATTTTTACAGTGCGTTTTATGTTTATAAATATGCGACCGGCCTTTCGGCGGCGTTGGCACTCTCGGAACGCGTGCTGAAAGGGGGCGCGGCAGAGCGGGACGCCTACCTCGCCTTCTTGCGAAGCGGCGGTTCGAAATTTCCGCTCGAAACTTTGCAGGTGGCCGGGGTCGATCTCTCAAATCCCGATCCGATCCGAGCGGCGTTGGAGCTTTTTAAAGTCCGGGCAAAAGAACTGAAAGAACTGCTAGCGGCACTTTGATTCGGAATCATGGACGAGGAGACCGGTCTGAACATCGAGAAAACCTTGCTGGCGGCGGAAGGCTATTCGCAGCTCGGGATGCCGGATGAGGCCCTGGAAGAGCTCGATCAAATCCCGCGATTGCCTACCCTGATCGTGCCGGTGGAAAAGTTGCGTCTGCAAGTGCAGATGCGGGCGTCTCGATATGAGGCCGGTGCCACCACCGCCGGACACCTGTGCGAAGTCGACGCGGGAGACGCGGACAATTGGATTCAGCAAGCCTTTTGCCTGCACGAAATCGGGCGGACCCGCGAAGCGCGCGAGGTCTTGCACGCCGGACCGGCCTCGTTGACCACGAAGGCGATCTATTTTTACAACCTCGCCTGTTACGACGCCGTTCTGGGAGAAATCGAGGAGTCGCAACACCATTTGCGTCGGGCTTTCGAGTTGGACGCACAATTCCGGGAATATGCCCGGCGGGATCCGGATCTGGTGAACGTCCGGGATTTGCTTTGACGCCATGCAACGCGACGGCTTGACGGAACGGATAGGGGCGGCGTTTGAGCGGAACTTTTCCGAGCGCGGCGAATTGGGAGCGGCCTGCTGCGTCTGGGATGCGGACGAGGGGTTGCTGGCCGATTTGCAGGGG
>CAZSPO010000453.1:0-3062 GCA_964608775.1 uncultured Chthoniobacterales bacterium
GCCCACACCATCGCCGATCTCTTGGGAGAGAACGAAGAGGCGGCGATCGAACTGCTCGACACCCCGCCCGGGCCCGCCGATGGCGGCAGTCGCGTTTCCATCCTGGGCGCGGCCATTGCGGGTCTGGCGGAGCGCTACCAAGAAACCTTGGCGCTGGTCGCGGACCACGGTTGGATCAACACCGAATCCCATCTCCCTGTCGGCCATCGCCCGCTCCTCCCCGATGAAGCGCTCCTCATTCACAACGGGACATCCGCCCCGGGCCAACTCTGGGTGCTGGGCGATGTGCAAAGCCACGGGCGGTTGCGTTGGTTCCCCGCCACTTCAGGCCCCGCGCTGATTCCTTTGGCCATCGGCGGATCGGACCCGATGAACCTTGAAGTGTTTGCCAGCCTCCTTTCAGAACTCGTCGCCTCCTCCCCTTCCTTCACCGAGCGCCGAGATGAAATCTGGTGGTTTGATCCCGGTATCCCAGGGTTCGACCGACAACCCGACCGCCAATTCTGGTTCGTGCCAAGCGAAGGCTGGATGGCCTCCAGCGGAGAATCGCCCCTCGACCTCACCTTGCAACCGGGCCAACTCCTCTGGCTCTCTCTGGAGCAATCGGTCCCAACTCAATTATGGCGGCAATATTAGAAATGAACCACCGACACGCACGACTGGTAGAGTGTCATAAACCCACGGCCTTTGGGATTTGCCTCGGGTTCACATGGCTGCTGCTTGCCGGGATGTCGACCGCCCAGGAACCTGCCGACCACCTCCTTTCGGCTCATCGCTTCCAACTCGACACAAAAGAAAACTGGCGACTGATCGATACCCGCCCGCTGCTCGCCTTTCGCCAACTTCATTTTCCCGGGTCTATTCAGATGGCCTGTTACGAAATCCCGGTGGCGGGTGCCGATTGGAAAAAGGAACCCCTTCTCATTGTCGGCGATGGCGCGAACGATCTGGCGTTGTGCCGTCGGGCGGCAGCATTGGAAGCCGGAGGCTTTAATAAAGTCCGGGTGCTCCAGGGCGGAATCGCCGCGTTGCCCCGATCCGAATTAACCGGCCCGGCCATTGAGAATTCTCAATTGCCCACTTCAACCGCCGCAATCGCCTCCGCCCTGACCACTCAGCACCAGGGTGTCGCCCTCGTTTTCAGCGAAAGCACCTCGCCTCCCGACGCCCCCGCTCTTCAACATGTGCGAACACTGGAAGCCTTGCTCGCCCTCGCCACAATCCCGGCAGCGGACGCCGATCAGTCCCCGCTCTTTCTGATGGTAGAAACCCCGCAGCACGAGCACACGTTGGCACACGCCCTGGACGCCGCCCCACATGTCCTCCGCCCGATTTATCTCGTGGAAGGAGGGGTCAATGCCTTCCTCGCTGCGCACCATGCGCAGGCCACCTCCCCAGGACGCACCACTCATGTAGAAGGCGGTAACGCCCGCTCGTTTTACTCCGGCACACCCGTTTCCGTCGGTTCCTGCTGTGATTAGTCGCTAACTTTCCTTCCAGCCACCTTCCTGATTCTAGCCTGTATCCTTTCATGAAACCGCTCTTTCCCTCTGTTCTCCTCCGTCTCGCGCTCGTGCTCTGCTTGAGCCTGGGATGCGGCGTGAAAGCGGTCGCGGCTGCCACGGTCCAAATCGCTCCGGCAGGCGGCACACATGGGAGCGCCGTGACGATTGAAATGGTGGCCGATCCATCAGAAGCCACGATCTATTATACCCTCGATGAAACAGATCCCACCGTCTCATCCCGGCTTTACACGGCACCTTTCCAGCTTTTCTCGGATGCCACGATTCGGGCCGTGGCGATTCAAGACGGAGTCCCCGGCTCCATAGTCGAACAGACCTTTCACATCACCCCGCCAACCCTGGATTATCAAGTTGGCCTGAGGCTGTGGTTGAAATCGGATCCCGGCAATGTGGAAACCACGACTGCGGGGGCGAATCAAGTGGTGGACCGATGGTTCGACTCCTCTCCCCTCGCCAATCATGCGACCGCCACAGGCTTCTACCGCCCGACGCTCTCTGCCGACGCGGCCAATGGCAAACCAGCCGTGGAATTCTCAAACAGTCAGTTCCTCAATCTGCCCAATGTCGCCTACGGCATGACCGAGGGGGAAATCTTGGTGGTATGGAAATCAACAGCGACGAGCAACGGTCCATGGCGGTTTACAGAAAACTACGGCGGCGGAACCAGTTGGTATCCGGCGGGTGACGGATCGGTCCATGAAGGGTTCGGCACCTTTCATCAACGCAACCTCGGCATTCCCGAACAAGATCCCACGGCCTGGCATCTTTACAACCTGGCGACAGGCGGCGGCAAAATGCAGGCGTGGATCAACGGTCAACTGTTACAATCCATCTCCAGCATCGATCAACGCTTCGGAACCAGCTCGACCTATCTTGGTCGCAACCAGGCAAACTACCATTTCACCGGAGCCATTGCCGAAATCCTGGTCTACGACCATGTGCTGACCCCCGAAGAACGGGAAGTCGTCGAACGTTATCTGACCCTGAAATACGACCTGCAACAGGTGCCAGAAGCGCCGAGGGAGTTGACGGCTCAAGTGATCTCACCCAGCCAAGTCTCGCTCACCTGGCAGGGCGAACTGAGCAGTTCCAAAGTCTATTATCAGGTCGAACGCCGATTGGCTGACGAGTCGGACGACTGGGTGGAGGTTGCCAAAGTCTATGACGGCTTGAGCTACGTCGATCGCGACCTGATCGCGGGCACAAACTACGTTTACCGGGTGGTAGCAGGCAATTACGCCGGCGCATCGGCAACCTCCAACGAAGTGACGGCTGAGACGGCTCAAACCGGTGGCACCATGCCGATGGTCGGCTTGCGTCTCTGGCTGAAAGCCGATGCGGAAGCCTTTTCCCCTGTCAACTATTGGAAAGACCAGGCCAACGGTAATCATGCCTGGGCCATCCCCGCAGGCCAACGCCCCACTTGGTCCCCAGACGCGGCCAATGGCAAACCAGCCGTGGAATTCTCAAACAGTCAATTCCTTAATCTGCCCAATGTCGCCTACGGCATGACCGAGGGGGAAATCTTGGTGGTATGGA
>CAZSPO010000454.1:0-3047 GCA_964608775.1 uncultured Chthoniobacterales bacterium
GCGGATTGAGGAGGTTCATGGCGCCTTGTTTGGAGACATTGAGGAGTTTCCAGATCTCAGCGGGGGCGAGGCTGCCGTGATCGGCAATGAGCCCGAGGAGACGCTCCTGCTTGGGAGAGAGGATGAGTTTTTCGGGATGTGAGGACTGGAAGCGAATCACCCGCTGCCAAACACGCTCAAGGGTGTAGCGGAGCCCGGCGGCAGAGTATTCGAGCCACTGGGTGAGGTCTTCGTCGGCTTCCCTGACCTGAGCAAGAGCCGCGTAGTAAGCCGGGCGGTCTTCCCAATAAAATTCATCGACCGAGAAGATATGATGGGAATCGAAGCCACGGCGGTAGAGGTCCCAAAGGGCGAGGGCGCGGCCAGTGCGCCCGTTGCCGTCCGCAAAGGGGTGAATGTCCTCGAACCGGTAGTGGAGAATGGCAGAGCTGAGAATGGGTGATAGTTCGATCGATGGGCCGTTCCACCACTCCAGCAACTCGAACATCAGCGGCGAGACATCATCAGGATGCGGCGGAAAGTGATCGCCCACCCGCACGCCGATGGTGCGGTAGGCTCCGGCAGTCCCCTGGTCCATGACTTCGCCAGCGAGGAGGCGGTGCAGCTCAAAAAGGTGTTCGTGACGAATCGGCTCGAGATTCGCGTTTTTCTCGACGTAGCGCAGACCGGCAAAGTAGTTAATGACCTCGCGGCGGTGTCGTGGCTCCGAGGCGATCGGCTCGCGGCCTTCTTCCAGCGCCCGGACCTGCTCGAGGGTCAGAGGATTGCCTTCGATGGAGGTCGAGGCGTGTCCGTTGCGGGTGCGGGTGTCCTTCTGTAAGGCTGGAATCCAGGAGAGCTCGACCGATGCTCCCTGAATCCGCTCGCGCAGTGCCGCGATCTCCTCTACCATCGCGAGGAGGGCAGGAGTGATCGAAAATTGCGGTTCAAAAGCCATCGGAAAAGAGTCAACTATGAGTCAAGTTATGCGTCAAGTTGATTTGGTTTTGGAATGGTTTTCGCATTTTGGGCTCACGGTGTGAGCTCAAACTTCACGTCAAAGTGGACGATCTCACTCTGCCCCTGGCTGAGGCGGGATTCGAGGGCTGAAATGAGCTGGTCGCGCTGGTTTTCGATGTCGTCCTCGATGTCGTCGATCTCGCGGCGGGCGCGGCGTTTGCGCTTTTCGGCGCGGCGGATGTCTTCCTGGAGGTACTGTTGTTGCTCCAAAGTTTCGGCATGGCCGGCCTGGTTGCGCAGGGCACGGATCTCGGCCTTGACCTGGACGAGCTGTTCCTCGGCGGCGCGGATTTTGTCATCGGCCCAGCGATCGATTTGTTCGGTGGCCTGGCGGAAGTGGCGGTGGTTGCGCTCGATGGACTGGCTGAGGGTGGCTTCGCGGTGGCGGCGGGAAGCCTCGTCGAGGCGCTCGGTGTGAACCGACGGGATAGTCGTCGGCTCGCTGGTGGTGCAGGTGCAAGTGCAGGTGCAGGCGAGCAGTCGTTCGGCAGTCTCGGGATCGAGCGAGGGGCCGGGCTGTCCGTTGTCGTCGAGGTGGGCCGTGATGAGAAGAAACTGCTCGGTTTCGTAGGACTCGACGGTGAGCTGGTGGACGCGGCGGTCGGCGTGGTTGCGGGTGTTGAGGAAATTGATGACGACGACGTCGTGCCTTTGCCCGTAGCGGTGGCAGCGGCCGATGCGCTGCTCGACGCGCTGGGGGTTCCACGGCAGGTCGAAATTGATCACCAGCTTGCAGAACTGCATGTTGACGCCCTCTGCGGCGGCTTCGGTGGCGATGAGCATGGTGCCTTTGTCTCGGAAATGCTCGATCAGGGCAGTGCGGATGTCGATGGGACGGGAGCCAAAGATGCGGTCGGTGTCGGCATTTTTCTCCAGCGACTGTTCGTAGATGGGCTTGGCGGCGGCGGCGTTGTTGGAGCCGGTGAAGAGGATGACTTTGCCCCGGTAGCCGTTTTCCTCCCAATAGAGAGCGAGAGCATCCTGGGTGCGGCGGGATTCGGTGAAGGTGAGAGCGCGTTCGTTGTCACCGGTATCGACCATCCGGTCGAAGCCGAGTCGGAGGGCTGAGAGAAGTTCTTTCGTCTTTGTCTCGATGGAAATGCGCAGACCCTGTCTGATGAGGTGATCCAGTTCCGCGATTTCTTCGGTGAGCGCGGTGATGCTGATCTGGGGGAGTTCGATGTCCTGGTCGGAAAGCGCTCCGGCTTCGTCGATCTGGTCGAGAAGTTCATCGAGCAGCTCGCTGTCGACGGTGAGATCGTCGATCAGGTTGACGCGGGGATTTTTCCCATCGCGGAGATCATGGAGCCCGCGCAGGAACGACTGGAGCGTGCCGAGGATGGCTTCGGTGGAGGAGACCAGTAGCTTGCGCAGGATCAGAATGAGCAAGTGGCGACGATTCTCGGGCAGGCAATAGAGATCCTCACGCTGGATGAACCTGGAAACGTCGTCGTAGAACGCCTGCTCCTCGTCGGTCGGCTCGAAGGGATGAGTCAGAGCCTTGCGCTCGGTGTAGCTAATGTATTCGGTGACATCACGACGCAGGGTGCGCTTGCAGAACTGGCGGAGGCGGTGGCGCAAGTGATCGAGATCGCCGCCGGCACGCATGTATTGAGTGGAGAAGGCGGTGCGCTCGCCGAAGATGTTTTCGTCGATGAGCGTCGAGAGGCCGTAGATCTCCAGCAGGGAATTTTGGAGGGGGGTGGCGGTGAGGAGAATTTTTTCCGGTCCTCGAGCGCGTAGCGGATGCCCTGAACGGTCTTGTTGCTGGGGCGGTAGCAGTTGCGGAGCTTGTGGGCCTCGTCGATGACGGCGAGATCAAACGGGATGCTGCGGATCTCGTCCTGATGGCGATTGGCGAACGCGTAGGAACAGATGAGAATTTCCAACGCGTCTAAGGGGCGTGGATTGCCGCCATTTTTCAGCTTTCGATAAGCAGGCGTGTCGAGAACCCGGCACGGAAGGTGAAATTTTTCCTGCAACTCCAGCGCCCATTGATTGCGGATCGAAGCGGGGCAGATGATGAGAATGCGGCGCCTCTTTTCCGC
>CAZSPO010000455.1:0-3031 GCA_964608775.1 uncultured Chthoniobacterales bacterium
AATAGTCTCAGCTCTCCGGGTGCGCCACGCTAGATGGGGCCCATCGGACGGTTACAGCGCAGCTGCTGCAGCCTGGCGCCATTGCTCGAGCTCGGACGGGTAGATCCCCTTCTCGCGACACCAGGCACTCTGGGCCTCGGCGCCCATGGGAGCGCTGGCGATCACCGCTTCCAAGCGGGCCGTCGCCGTCCAATTCCGCTTGCCCTCAGACTGCAAGAGCGCCTCAGAGCGCCACCGCTCCAGGGTCGAGGTACTCACACCGATTTCCTGCGACACGACGTCCACGGGCGAACTCTCAGGTGGCAGCAGCCTCGCCACTGCGCGTTCCTTGAATACCTTTCCGTATCGAGCCATCTCATCACCTCTTCGCCCCCAAGATTACAAAGCTATAGAGGCGAAACTATTCTGACGCAGGGGGCAGCCTCACAGGCTTCCTTGATCCCGTAGGCCTCGAGAAACCCGCGCAACGACGGGGCTTTCTGGAACTGCACCGCATTGGTCGGCATTGGGGTCGCTCCCGACCACATGAAGGAGTCTCCGCTCTGACTCGGCGCCTTCTCAAAACCTGAGAACGGACTGCGATACGACACTAATAAGAATACCTGAACCTCTACGTCATCATAACCCTGCTCAGCCCGCAATTGCCAAAAAATGGAGGCCGCAGGCGCTCTTGTCGGTACAGGTTATTCTAGCGAGCAAATCCTTTAACCCCCCACGGCCAAATAGGCGTTTACAACCACATCAGACAAACAATCGAAGGTAGCACAACCAGAATTCTCCGTGTGTCACACAAAAAAAGTCCATAGCAGCGTAAAGGTTGGTTTCCGCTCGCGCTCTGGAAACGGAATAAATCGGTCGATCAGGGTAATGTTCTGTCCACCCAAACATAAATATTACCTCTCAAAACTCTCAATGAAGTGTTTAGCTTTCTCCCCACGCAAATATTCCGCCAATCCGAGCAGCCCATCCTTCAAATAAGCCACCTCATATCCTTTACTTTTAAGATAGACCATGGCGATAATAGCCCTGTCCTTGTGTGGGCAAGCCGTTACGATGAGTCTATTTTTTGGCAGCTCTTTATAACGCCTTGGCAAGGTTGAAAGTGGCATTTCTAGGGCGAAATCCATTTGCCAGGCGGTTTGCTCTTCTTCAAACCGGATATCCACCAAAACGGCTTCCTTTTGCTGTAGCAATTCAACGATTCTTTCAGAGGAGATTTTCATCTCTTTCCTACTCTCATAACTAAAGTCTTGGACAAATACATCAAGAGCCGACTGCCCCACGGCAGAGGCGCTTGTTGAAATCAGCGTGATGAAAAAGCTTAATTGCAAGTATTTCATATCAACATCCTTTATATAACTAACGGCATCAAAGAAACTGAGCAGCAAGCGCCGTTATCAATAACATCTGATTGATTGCCTTTCAGGGGAACACCTTCCTGCACCCAACGTCCAATTCCGTGCCGCATATTCACCACATGATTACCGTCATCCTTTGGCTCCTGTCCGGCTCGCTGGGCATTGTCCCCTGCCTGCCCAACGCGAACGATGTTCGCAACGGCCGCGTGAATGGCGGATCTCGCGCCTGCGTTCCAGCAACCCGTTTCGTCGCAGCGGTGGTCTGTGGCTGTCCGGCGCAGCCGCTCTCTTTTCCGTGACCGCTGTGCTGTTGGTATTTCAGGACTGGCTATTTGTCGAGCATCCTGTCGAGCCGGTCGCGCAAGCACCCATCACGATAGGAGTTGACGCCGCTGCCCGCGGAGCGAAGCCGCACCTTCCGCATGATGGTAATGACTATTGTATTCAATCCATACGCCTCGAACGTGATCGATTGCGTTACAAGGTTCATTTTCAGCATCCGCCTAAGCGCGGCATCCGGCACCGTCCCGACCAGAAAATATACTTTACCGCAAGAGATCGTCAATTACTTGGGCAGATGGGACGGCCGACAGCCAGCAATCCGGAGCACGTCAAGGAGCTCTCGTTTCCGGTACATACCGGAGCGGCGTTTGGTCAGACCGGCCGGATCGTTGCATTGATGACCGCGCTGTTGTTGACCGTCCAGATCGATGCAGGCAGGTTACTCCGGACTCAGCGACGATAACCTAAGACTCGACACCGATCTCAAAGACATTGATGATCCACAGGTAAAAATATTCTCGGCCGAATCTGCTCTTGATGATGTGGGACGTGACGAATCAGGACCTGACGTTGACTCAAACCTTTCATAGCGCGCCAGACACCGCCTACAGCAAATCCACCGATTCACACTCATGGAGTGGTTCGTTCTGCACTGGAGGCAGTCGGTCGAAACCCGGCAGCTCGGTGATCCGCAATGTTCAGTTCATCATAGCGTGGTATCAAACTGAGAAATTGGACGCAATCGCCGCCAGATGACACCGCAACAGCACGTCACCATTCCCGCTCCACCGTCGGTGAATAACGCCACCATGCCTGCCCTGACACGCGTATTGTCAATCGTGGTGCCCTGCTACAACGAGAGCGAGAGTGTCGGTGAGCTTCACCGGCAACTGCTCGCGGTGGTCAGGGCGCTGCCACTCTCAATCGAGCTATTGTATGTAGATGATGGCAGCGAAGATGACACCGCTTCCATAGTCGAGCAATTGGAAGCCACCGACATTACTCTCCGCCTGCTCAAACTCAGTCGCAATTTCGGAAAAGAAATCGCCATGACTGCAGGGCTAGAGCACGCCACTGGAGACGCGGTAGTAATAATCGACGCTGACTTGCAGGACCCCCCAGAAGTTATTCCGCTGATGGTGAAAGAGTGGAACGCAGGGTTTGACGTTGTATACGCACAAAGGACACAACGGCATGGAGAGAGGTGGCACAAAACCTTAACCGCGAAATTTTTCTACCGACTCATCGCTAACATTTCGGGCTCGGTAGATATCCCGAGGAACGCCGGTGACTTTCGGCTGCTGAGTCGAAGGGCGCTTGACGCGCTACTGCTCCTCCGGCGTTTGTCAACGAAGTTGCCCGGCAACCTATGCAGCTTTCGTGGCGTCGGT
>CAZSPO010000456.1:0-3024 GCA_964608775.1 uncultured Chthoniobacterales bacterium
GCAGGCCCTGGTGATGAGAGCCCTTCTTTCCCCGTCCCGCAGTCATTCCCGCAGGCATCCAACCGGCAGCGCGATAGACTGTGCCTGTAAACCGGCCCTCTTCTACAAAACTTTCCAGTAACACCGGGCTATAGCCGTAGCGCCGCTCAAAATCGCCACCGATACGCCGGGCGCAAAGTCCGAGCACGCCGGAACCCAGATTGGGACAGCGCACCCAAGGCAGGATGAGAAAGCGGCTGTTGTTAACCACCAGATGGAGGCGGTGCCGACGCTGCGCGTCACTCCAGCCAATGAATGCTTCTCGAGAGGCCAATCGCCATGCAGAAGCACAGAAGCCCAGAGCGCATAGCACTTGGCCTCGCCAGCGAACCAAGTATCGCATCTGCGCCCCGGCCATCGCGCAATAGCCCAGATAGTGATGAGCGTGGAGGAGCGCGTGATGGAGAGCCAAATCTGAAGCCGTCTCCACAGGAAGGAGACAGAGACCTTCGAGTTCATCGAAACGCGCCTCCAGTGGCCGTGGCTCGGGCAGCTTGGCGGGCAGGCGAGGAGCCTTGAGTCGCCGAGCATTAGGGTCACATCCGCGAGGTGCAGGCAGCGTGATCAGTCCGGCTCGATGCAGGCGCAAGAGGGCCACCCGTGCACTCATAAGAGCAGGAGCACCGCCAGGAGAACGCCACCCAAGCCGAACGCAGAGTTGGCGGGCAATCGCCGCTCGGGTGTTCGAGCGACCATCGGCTATTTCCTCGCAAACCACGCGCAGACCCTCCACACCGAAAGGCTTGCCCAAAAGAACCTTTGGGACAGTGAGATTTTTGTCGATTGCCTGCACCACACTCCCAGCGTTACCTCAAGAAACCGGGTGTGTCCCGCACAAAATCAAAAATTTGTGTAGAAAGCTTAGGGCTCGCGCCACCGGTTCTTTTCCAATATAATTTCGCCCCGGCAGGGGCGGCGCGGCTATTCCTGCTACCAGAGAAAATGTTCTTTCAGACCAACCAGCAGATGAACATGATCGGAGACTCCTCCGATTTGCTCAGGGATACCGTCGAGTTGGTTGATCACCCCGCCCAAAAAAAGCGTGTAGCCGAGGTTGCCATGGGGCGGATATTGTGGCGACCCGGTCTTTGGTGCTAAAAACAAGATGGTAATGCAACGAGAGATGAGTCGATCGCATCCTTAAAAGATAGTTCCGCAGCCCCTGCCGGGGCAAATCATATTCTGAGGGATCCGGTGGCTCGCGCCACCGGCTAATTTCCTTGGGGCTCTGCCGGGCCAGCAACGGCTCTATCCAACAAGTTAGCGCTTATGAGGCAACGCCCTGGGTGCCATTCCCCCAATATTTCATAATCCCCCTTCCGCTTCTCGCGAAACCTGGGGGTAACCCGGTCAATGCGCCACCCGCATCTGCTCAATCGCAGCAGCCCGGTCGGGGGCACCAAAGACGGATGTCCCGGCGACGAGCACGTTCGCTCCGGCCCGCAGGCACACCCCCGCTGTCTCCGGACCAATCCCTCCGTCCACTTCGATGTCATACCGCCAGCCCTTCGCTGCTCGAAGCGCCGCTCCACGCTCCACCTTCGGCAGCACTTCGGGCATGAACGCCTGACCGCCAAACCCCGGATTAACGGTCATCACGAGAAGCAGATCGATTTGATCCAGAAACGGCTCCACTGCCTCGAACGGCGTGGGAGGATTTAAGGCCAACCCGACGCGACAGCCCGCCTGACGGATGGCACCCAAGGTTCGCGCGACATGGTGATCGGCTTCCACATGCACGGTGATCGTGGCGGCTCCTGCCTTCACAAACCGCGGAAAAAAATGGTCCGGTCGGCTAATCATCAAATGCACGTCGACCGGACATTTCACCCGCCGCCCGACGGCCGCCACAACTTCGGCCCCAAAACTGATGTTATCGACGAAATGGCCATCCATCACATCGCAATGCATCCAATCCCCCCCCCGCGCCTCGGCGTCCCCTGCTTCCTCGGCAAACCGGCCGTAATCCGCTGCCAGAATCGAGGGAGCGATCAATGTGGGAAAGTCAGCTGCCATGCCCGACATTCTGCCCGATCAGTCGGTGCCCGGCAATCCTGGAAACGTGAACCCGGATAAATCAAATGGGCCAAGCGGAGGGTTGGCCATACAACCCGTGCACCACGAATAAAAACCAAAGGTTATCCACCGCGTGCAACACCATCCCAGGCCAGAGCGAGCCGGTTTTTTCATAAAGCCACGCATAGAGCAACCCCGCCAATGTCACTTCAACAAACCCTTGGACGCTGTAAAAATGGAGGAATCCAAAAATGAGGCTCGTCACAACCATCGCCCACGGCACCCCCAGCCGCCGCCGCACGCCCCCATACAAGATGCCCCGGAAAAGAATCTCCTCAGCCACGGGAGCCCCCACGCAATAGACAAACAAGAGCACCCAAAATCCGCCCCAACCGGCATCCAGTTCTTCCAAAAAGATAAAATCCTCCAGAGCCAACTCGCCTGCCGCCCGCCCCCACCAGATCAGGGGAAAAAGCAGCAACGTCCCCATCACGAGCCCCATCCCCAGCCAACCCCAAGTCCGTTTCTCCTTCCACACGCCGATGCCGAGTCCGAATTGCCGAATCAACGCACCGGTCCGAGGCAGAATCCACCAACTCCCCAGCAACGCCCCCGCGATGGTGGCACTGCTCAAGGCAAACTGCCAACCGAGCTCGCTCCATTCCCGCCCGCTCCATCCCGATTCCACCCCGAGCAAGAGCCCGGTCCACCACGGCACGATGTCGGCCAGAAGCAGCGCGGAAAGCAAGGCCGCCCCGGTCCACCAACGGCCATACGGTCCGCATGCCGGTCCGTCATCCCGCCGCATGGCTCCCCAGCCAAGGCCAATCAATCCGAGCCCGCCCCCCAACAACCCGACCTGCGCCAGACCGAGACCCCAAGCCCAGGTCCAGACGGGATCCACGCCCACCCCCCGATTGGGTGGCACCCCGTTCGCCGCCAACTCGCCGAGCCATGGTGAATACCACG
>CAZSPO010000457.1:0-3019 GCA_964608775.1 uncultured Chthoniobacterales bacterium
CCGCGATCCGCGACGACGTTTCCTTTTTCCAAGCCCTGCAAGCCGCGCTCAACAAGAAGTCCGGCGAGAACCGCAAGTCCCCCGAACAGATCGACGCCGCGATCCGCCAGCTTGTTTCCAAAGCCATCACGACCGAGGGCGAGATCATTGATGTCTTCACCGCCGCCGGATTGAAGAAGCCCGACATCGGTATCCTCAGCCCGCAGTTCCTCGCCGAAGTGCGCGGCCTCAAGCACAAGAACGTCGCCGCTGAGCTGCTGGAGAAACTGCTCAAGGACGAGCTGAAGGTGCGCTCCAAGAAGAACCTCGTGCAGAGCCAGTCCTTCGCGGAGAAGCTGAAGAAGACCCTCAACGCCTACCACAACCGCGCCATCAGCACGATGGAAGTCATCGAGGAACTCATCAAGCTGGCGAAGGAAATGGACGCCGCCACCAAGCGCGGCGAAGACCTCGGGTTGACCGATGATGAAGTCGCCTTTCATCCTTTCCACAAAAAAGACTGGCAGGTCTTTATCATTTAAAAGCATGGAAAGAAATTGGAGCGGGTTGCCAGCACGGAACCCAGGCAGTCCGTTAGATGCAGCTCGCCGGACGGTTACCTCCACTCGACCACTCGACCACGGACGGGATGTTTGAACATGGGGGATGGGATTTCATTTTGCTGGAAGAATGTAGCTGTATTGTGAAAGTCGGTTGCCGTTGATATCAACAGCATCGTTATCGATGAGCATTAGTTGATTTGTGACAATCGTTTTTGTGCCTATTGGCAAAATGATGTAGTCGGTAAGCGCCAATAGATGCGGCAATTCATACTCGGTGAATTGCTTATCAGTTAGTGGAATATATTCGAGCCCTATAACGCGTGGCGGCATCATATTTCGTTGATCATTGTGCGAACTGTTGGTGTGGCGTTTGAACGAGCTTTGCCGGTTTTTGATTTCAAATTGATAAAGAACATATCGGCTTTTCGGGAACCGGAAGCAACCCGGAAATGATCCTCCCGCATCGGCACCCTTTCGGGCGGTCCCGAGGACGAGCGCCGACCCACATTTTGGGCAGGTGTTCCCAGCGTGGCGTTCGCGCAGCCAGGCGACGTGCATGGTGTGCGTGGCAACCGGAGCGGCTTTTTCGCTTGGGGTCAGTCGCGCCGGGATGTCGTCCGCGTCACGGTGGGGATACCGGGTCCCGGAAGCTCTGGATACTGGAGCTGTCGCAAATACTGCTCCGCGGGGGAGGCGCTCAGGCCTTTGGACTCGACGAACTGAGTGATTGCAAGGTAAGTGTCTGCTAATTTATTCATAGCAGGGGCAGCGTACATCCTGCTCCACCCACCCTCACGCCCAATGCCCATGAAACGTCCCCACGCTCATTTAGCACGAACCCTTCACTTCGCGGCGATAGCGGCTTAGTTCAACAAGCGGCTGCAGAGAACCGCTCGGCACGCTGCAGTTGAACCCGCGTCGCTCGCTCGCGGTCTCTGAGCCGGGTCGTTCGGCAACAAATATATGAGTTCGCTCCATTTAAACGACGAAGGTCGAGTTCTTGTCCTTGCAGAACTACGGAATAAGGGAATTGATTCACTTGTGGTAGTTGGCTCTCGACGTAAAGTTATTCTTGCTACGTCCAACGACGGTAAAAGAGAAATTCAAATAAGAATAAAGACTAAGCGACGAGGTTCTTGGCATACAACTTTGGCAGAGAGCAAGCCCTCCTCATCGGTGGTTCCTTTAACTGAAGAAATCAAATTCTGGATATTCATTGATTTTGAAAGCAGCCCGCGGTTTTGGATTGTGCCAGAGAGGTGGATTCAGAATGACATTTACGAAGCTCATGAAAAGTATCTGGAAAAATACGGTGGTCATCGAGCGCAGAATGATGACTCAGACCATCATTCTGTGACTGAAGACCGAATTGCTAAGTGGGAAGATCGATGGGACGCTCTCAAAATAAAATAATCGAATACTGCCGAACAATAAAGGGTGTATCACAGCCGGCAAACGAACCCTCCGATCGCAACCCATGGTTGAAACAATGCGCACACACCCAACCATCACTCGCTTAGGCTCGTTCGGTGGGTAATGCGCAACGTTCTCTGAAATCAAACAAGTTCGACATCGTCACGCTCCCTGAATGGGCAAGAAACAACCAAAGTAATTTCGTAGCCACAGGTCATTTCCCCGGAGCGGCAGCCGGGGGCTGACTGGAACGCTGAGGAAAACAATGAAGGATCAAGACTTCCACAAGCCGACCGATTCCGATTGGATGCCTCCCATCACCCGATGACCGAAAACCAAACAGAGAACAAGCCGCTGCATCCAACCTCCAACCGGCGCGAAGTTGACGCTCGTATCCGTCCATTTCAGTCCACCCTCCACCCACGCTCCACCCCACCATTCGGTGGATGAGCTCTTGCGTTATCCAAAAAATGAAACCAATATTTACTCTTCTCATCTTCCTTCTGGTCTGCCTGAAAGGCTCTGCGTCTGAAGGTCCTCTAGTTGTATCGGTCGATGAAAAATGGTCTGTCGATTACAAAGGGGACGGAACCGAATTCTACTCTGTTACCAGAACCAAAAACGAACAAGCACTACTGATGTTTAGCCGATGGCCGGCCCCTGGAAATCGTGACCAGATTCCCGTCTATCTAAATCAAATGGCTGAGGGTTTTCTTAAGGAGGCGGCGAAAAGCGAAGATTTCAGTTTAGAGACCGACAGCTTTAAAAAAGAGAAAATAAAAGGCTCTGATTTTTCTGGTGAAGCAGTCGTTTTCGCAATCCAAGGAGGTCTCTACCAGACCATGTTCATGCTTAGTGATGGGGATGGGATATGGAATGGTCAGTTTTCAGGATCTAAGGAACGATGGGAAGAGGCGGTCGAAATCTTGAAGCAACTAAAAAGGAAAGGATAACCAGTCGGTGGTCACAATTCCGTTACGGCTTCGCCTCCACTCCATGTGACACCTCTACGTTGTGCAGAAAACAAAAATTACCAATGGCACTCAGTATCAAATGGAACGACG
>CAZSPO010000458.1:0-3018 GCA_964608775.1 uncultured Chthoniobacterales bacterium
GTTGGCGCGCCAACATCAGAACATCATCGATCATCAAAAAAACATCATCGATCATCAAAAAAGCATCATCGATCATAGCCGACAGATGATCGATCGCGGTTGGTGGCAGACTTCACGGGATCCGGGGTTCGGTGACGAATCGTGGAGCGCCCGTGAAGCTGGCGTCAACGTGGGTGAGGGGGACGCGGGAGGCATCGCGCACGGTGTCAAAAGGAGAGGCCTTGGCCGCCTGGCGACGAGTGGCTGACGCGTTGGTGGTTCGAACGCAAGCGACGCTCGGGCGCGGCAAGGTTTTCCCGGCCATTCGCACCCGGACCGGTGCGTCCCGCCTGGGCGATTCTCCAGTGCGTCAGGAATTTATCGACTGCGTCGAGATCGCATTCGATCCGGCGATGGTCGATACGATTGCGACTCTGGTGCACGACAGCAGCAAATAGATTGTTGCTGTGGAGGTCGTTTCCAATGAAACATTTAGCAGATTCGTTCATTACTGTGCTCTCCTCATTGTCGTTGTTTTTCAAATTAAACCATAAACCTTTATGATCTCCCTGCTCCCCCTCCCACGTAAACAGCACATCCACGCCGAAACCAACGCCTGCGCCCGCCCGCACACGCTACGCGTCCACCCCGCAACCGCTGCCGATGCCCGCATCGCCTACCGCGCACAATTGCTGGGCATTCCGTTGATCAGCGACCCCACCATACCCGAACTTACCGCCACCAGCGCGGGGTCTGACGTTGCCGCGAAAATAAACGCCCCAGCACAGGCCCAAGGCTACGCTCTATCCATCGCGGCCGACTACGTTTTCATCACCGGGAACGACGCCCAAGGTCTGTTGTACGGGCTGACCACCCTGCATCAAATCCTCGACCAGACAGACGGCCCCATTCCAGCCATGACAATCGAGGACTGGCCACAATTCACCATCCGCTACCACCACGACGATATCTCCCGCAAGCAAATCTCGACCCTGCAGGACTTTAAGCGCATCCTCCACCACCTCGCCACCTACAAAATATCCCATTACACCCTCTACATGGAGGATGTCCTTCACCTCAAAAGCCACCCGCAAATTGGCGAAGGACGCGGCAAGCTAATGCCCGAGGAGATCCGCGAAATCGTCGCCACGGCCGCCCGGCTCGGCATCGACGTCTTTCCTACCTTCACCCTGCTCGGGCACCACGAAAATCTGCTCAGCCTGCCCCGCTATTGCCCCCTGGCCACCGACACCCAAGCTTGGCCCAGCACGCTCGATCCCCGGCTCCCAGAGGTCCGCGCCCTCGTCGCCGATATAATTAACGAGATCTGCGACCTCTTCCCGTCCCCCTATTTTCACATGGGCTTTGACGAAACCCACGGCGTCGGTGCCGAGGTCTTTGTTAAGCACGCCAATTGGTGCGCTGAGCTTCTCGTTGAGCGCGGTAAAACACCGGTCATGTGGGGCGATCGCATCTACGGTATCAAACACGGCTTTGGCATCGACCAAATCGACCGCCTCCACCCAGCCATCATCCCCGTCGTCTGGATTTATGAAGGTGAAAGTCTCCGCGGAGAAAGGGGTTCTATTTACTCCGCATGCTCAAAACACCGCCCGACGTGGCCACTCGCTGCCTATCATGACGGAGGACGGTTTATTCCCCACACCCCCGGAGGCTACGACAATTTTCGCCCTTGGGTAGAGCTTTGCATTCAAAATCAGTGCCCCGCCATCGGATCCAGCCGCTGGGGCGATGGCGGTTACGAAAACCACCGCGATCTTTCATGGCATCTCGTCGCCGCTTTTGGTGAATTTGCCTGGTCGGGTCAAGAGACCCAGGAGGCATCCCTTTCCCAACGTTTTCAGAAAACCTTTTACGGTGAGGAAATCCCCGGCCTTTTACCCCTCACGGATGGGACGACCCCCGCGACCTCCTTGACCCCCGACTACTGGCACTTTCACCGCATCAACATCGACACGATTAAACGTTGGTCCGAAGAAGATCCCACCATCGCGGACAGAGCTCAGGCCGACCTCCAGCGACTGCAGAACTCTCTTAAGGCGGTGCGTTCCAGCCACTCCCTTTGTCGTCGCGAATCAACCCATCTCCTCCATTGGGAGTCCGCCATCGCTCGCTCCATCTCGGTCGCACGTCGCATCCTTTTCTGCCACGAGATCCGCCACACCGCACCACACCAACTCTCCGCCGATCAACGCGAAAAGGCCAAAGCCATCATCGCCGAACTGGAAACGACGCGCACGCTCTACCGCGAATCCTGGTTACAGAACAACCGACGCGAAAATATCTCCGTCTCCCTCAAAGTTTTTGACAAACAAATCGCCGAATACTCCAGCCTGCTTACCGCCCAGCCCATTCCCCCGCAGGCACTGGCGCGCTTTGCCTGCCTCGACCTGAGTGACCACTTTAATCAACCCGTTACCCACACCCGCAGCTTCATGCCCATCGGCCTGGCGGTGCTAAACGATGTCCCCTTCCACTTCGCCGGTCTCAAACAGAGCCATATCCAGTTGGAGTCCCGACAAGTCCTCACCCTCCCCTTGGACGGCAAACCCATCGACGACATCCACCTCATTGCCACCGCACCTGTCCCGGCCGACCGCAAACCCGTGCCAGCCCTGCGCCTTGAGCTCCTCCGCAATGGCCAAACAGTGTTCATGGAAGACCTCCTCGCCATCCGCCATCTCGCCGACAGCCACGATGTCTACCGCCGATCCAACACCTGGGGCGGCGGCGGTTATGCCCTGGCCGACCCGATCCGCGTCAGCATCGCCTACACCGTGAACAGAAGCTCCCTCATGCATCTCCATCGCTTCACCTTCGTCGGTGAGATCCAAGCCGACACCCTCCGCCTTACCGAGCTGGGTAATTTGGAAACACCGCCACGCATCATGGCCATCACCATGGAGAACCCCCATGCCTAATTAGGTTGGTCCGGGGCCTTGTAGAGCGAGACAGGGTTTCGTTGCGGCGTGTAGGATTGGGAGCGTGCCATTCGGGCTCGTGTTCATTCGGCAGAGG
>CAZSPO010000459.1:0-1361 GCA_964608775.1 uncultured Chthoniobacterales bacterium
AACACCGCTGCGACCACCGCGCCATCTCCCCCTTGGTCGAGCACATCTCGCCAGGGCTGGGCCAGCAACCATCGACGCGCCTCTTCCCGACCGAGCAGCAATCGGCACAACAACGCCCCGCTCGGGGTCAGTCGCACCGGTTCTGCCACGGGGGCAGCCTCGTTCGCTTCGGTCGGGTAGCGGGTCTCCCGACGGCTGCTCTCCGAGGTGAGTCGCACGATGTCGGTGGGGGGAATCGCCAGTCGGGACGCGGCGCTTTGCACCATGGCATCGCGTAAAATGGGCTCCTTCACCGACGCCAATAGCCCGGCAAAATAACGGGCCGCCTCCAGTTTTCCCCGCGCCACCCGAAGATCGAAACGATCCCCTGCTTCCGCTAGTTGGTGATCAAAATATTCGGGAGCGTTGTCGACGACTTCCCGCAGAGCCTCGGCCCCTTCGTCGCGAAGGAAGGAATCCGGATCCGCCCCGGTCGGCAAGCTTGCTAGGTGCACGGTCACCGTTTCCCCGATCAACAGCCGAAAAGCCGCCTCCGCCGCCTTGCGCCCGGCACCGTCGGCGTCGAAGAGCAAGATTGCCCGGGAAGCCAACCGTTTAATTGATCGGGCTTGCATTTCCGTAAAGGCCGTTCCCTGGGGCGCGGCGACATTGCGCACCCCCGATTCATACATGCGGATCAAATCGATCTGGCCTTCGCACAAAATCGCGGTGTCCGCCTCGATCACCGCCCGTTTGGTGTGATGCAGGCCGAATAAAATCCGGCCTTTGGTAAATAGCGGGGTTTCCGGCGAGTTCACATATTTTGCCGCCTTGGCATCCGCGTCGAGCAGGCGCCCGCTGAAGGCCACCACCTCGCCGGCGTCGTTGCAGATGGAAAACATCACCCGATGCCGAAACCGATCGTAAACCCCTCCCTCAGACCGCTCCGCATTCCGGGGAGCAGCCAGCCCGGCTTCCAAAAGGTCGCCCGGACCGAAACCGGCTTTGCCCGCTGCCTGCGAAAAAGCGTCCCAACTTTCGGGGGCATATCCGATTTTCCAACGCTCGGCGATTTCCCGATTAAACCCCCGCCCCCGCAGATAACGCCGCGCTTCTTCGCCAGTCCGACTTTCCAAGAGCTGTTCCAAAAACCAACCGGCGGCAAACCGATGCAGCTCGAGCAATCGCCTCCGCCGTCGCCCTTGCCCGTCATCCTCCCCCCCAGCCTCCATCACGAGGGGAATGCCAGCCCGTTGCGCCAACCGCTGCACGGCCTCCGGGAAGTCGACGCTCTCATACTCCATCACGAAGCGAAAAACGTTGCCTCCTGCCCCGCAGCCAAAACAATGGTAGGTCTGCCGCTGCGGATTGACGTGGAAGGA
>CAZSPO010000459.1:1371-3001 GCA_964608775.1 uncultured Chthoniobacterales bacterium
GGATTTTTCCCGATGGAACGGGCAGAGGGCAGAAAAACCGCTCCCGGACCGTTTCAACGGAAAATAGCCCCCAATGACATCGACGACGTCGCTTGCGGCCAGCACTTGGTCGATGGATTGCTCGGCGATCCTAGGCATAGCCGGGGCTTACGGGAGCGGTTCGGAAATGCGGGTGCCTGGCGGCGGTTCAAACGTAAAGAGCGACTGCGACGGGTTACCCCGCTGGATATTGGAATACTCGGCCACCACCGAATCCCCCCGGCTCAAGCTGGCTTCACTCCGCACCAACTCCAGCTTCGCGTCCAAGGTCAGTTTCACCCGCTGAAACATCTGCCGCAGCGCCCGAGTTTTGGGTTTCAACTCCAACTCGTAACCTTCCCCCGCCCGGCTCGCCCACACCTCGTAACTTTCCCGCACCCGCCGGAAATTCATCCCCGCCAGCAGCGCCTGCACCGCCTCATCCACCGGACGTCCATCGCCAATCCGGTATTTCTCGGCTTCTTTAAATTTCTCGTAATAAATCCAGAGCGTCTTCCCGTCGCTCACGGTCAGACTCGGTCGTTTGCCGGTGATTTCTCGCCGGAAAGAGGCGGGAGCTCGAAAAGCTAGTTCCCCGGTCGAAACCATCGGTTCAGCTAAAAAGCCGCTTTTGCGGGTCTCCCGAAATTTCGCCGTCAAGCCAGGGGCCGATTCTTGCAATTTCTCCAGTCGCCCCAACAGTGCGGACAATTCCGCCTCGTTCAAGGCCTCGCTCCCTGGAGCCGGTCCTCCGCCGATTATCAGGACGAATACCGGGATCAACCAACGCATCCAACCAGCGATCCCCTGTCTCGGAACTGGGCGCACATGCTTCATCCCCCCACTTGGCCATGGCTCCCGCCCCCTGTCCAGTCCTCGCCGAAAATGCGCACATACTGATACCACTGCTCCGCGTGCTTCCGGATCACCGGTTCAAACGCCGTCGCCAGCCGCTGCGTATTCTCCAAGCCGCCCCCCACCTTGTCGTCTCCCGCTTCAAACTCGACCGGCGGGAGCGCGTGCGGTCGGTAACGCCCGTCCGATTCTTCCAACATAAAAACCGGCAACACCCGCACCCCGGTCAACCGCCACAGGGTCGCTGGCCCGGTCGAAAAACGGGCGCGTCCCCCGCAGAAATCGACATCCCCCGACGCCCCTTGAAACGGTCGATCCACCAACATGGCCACGGTGCCCCCCCGCTCCAACGTTTTCACCAAATCAACGAAAGCAAAGGGACTTTCTCCCACCACCACCGTCCGCACCCCAAACCGCGCCCGGTAAGCGGCCCGCCAAGCAGTCAGCTCGGGGGTCGGTTCCGCCAAGGTCACCACGGTCAACTCTCGCAGGCGACTCGCCAAATGGAGGGCACCCAATTCCCAATGCCCCAAATGGCCAGTCACCAGCAAGGTCCCCCCGCCCATCCGCACGGCCGCTTCCAAATGCTCTGCCCCGCGTGCCGGAGCCAGGATGGTCGCCACCTCCTCCGGGTGTGCCTCCGCCGCCCAGGCGTAATCGGCCATCGTCCGCAAGAACCCGCGTAAATTTGTCCGCACCAGCCGGGCGAGCGCCTCCCCCTGCACGCCCCGCACCTGCCTGAGATTCGACGCAGCGG
>CAZSPO010000460.1:0-2992 GCA_964608775.1 uncultured Chthoniobacterales bacterium
GACGCCGACTCGCGAAAGTGCGAAAAGCCCGACCATTATCGCAAGAACGAGAAATGAAGCGTGTTTATTTCGTATCATACCCTAGAAATCGTCATCCACCCCTTTACTTCTATAGCCTGAATGGAGCGGGATTCAAGCGGCAACCGATCCGCTCGAAGGAATCGGTTGGCAGCTGGCACACTCGCTGCTCAGACAATGAGATCATGAGCTATGCGCGCCCCCACATTACGACCCGGATTATTCCGCGTTCAGAGAAGGAGTTGGCGGTGCGGGCAGGATTGACCGTCCTGATTGGACGACCGGACAGCGGGGTATCGGACTATGCCGCCAGTCTGGAGCGGCATCCGCGGCGATCGGATTTGAAAGTGTTACAAACGGGGCATTACGACACGCATGTGCAGCGGGACTGGGTGGTGCGGGAGGCGATGGAGGAGGCCGGGCGCGGGGAGGTGGTCTTTTTGGAGATGATCGGGGCTCCCTCGGTGGAGGGGGTGCTACGGGTGTTTCAGGAGGCCGGGGTGAGTCCGTTCCGGCTGCAGACCGTGTTGTCGATGATCATTACGTTTGAACGGGTGCAGGGGCGGGTGACGACCGAGGTGCATCGGGTGGAGATCAATCGTTTGGGGTTAAGCAAGGCGCGACATCCCTTTGTCGGTTGCTAACGCGAATGAGCCCCCGATTGAGGTCAGGGGCGGTAAGGGCGAATTTCTTCGATCCGATAGCGTTGGGTGCCGAAGTCAGCCGGCACCTCGATCACTTCGCCGACGGCATGGCTGAGGAGGCTCTGGCCGATCGTCGTTTGATAGGAGATAATGCCCTGCTCGGGATCGCTGTCCCAGGCTCCCAGAATGGTGTAAGTCTGTTCGCCGGGACCGGACTCTTCGCGGAGCCGGACGATCGTGCCGATGGAGACCATGGAAGTGTCGGGGTTGGAGAAATCGGTGCCGCGGGCGCGGGCGAGGGCGAGTTCCAGCTCAGCTTTGCGTCGCATGAGAACGGCCTGCTGTTCCTTGGCGGATTTGAATTCAAAGTTTTCCCGCAAGTCGCCGTATTCGCGGGCGATGGCGATGTCTTTGGTGTTCTCGGGGATTTTTTTATTGACCAGCTCTTCGTATTCGTTTTTGCGGCGTTCGAGGCTTTCCCAGGAGACAACGGGAGCTTCATCCTGCTCGGTTTCGGCACCGCTGAGGAGGGCTTCCAGCTCGGGCTGCATTTTGATGATGCGCGCCATGAGAGAGCGTTTGCTTAATTCCTCAAATACACTGGTGAACATCAGGGCTCGGAGGGCGTCGCGCACTTCTTCCTTGGTGGTATCCTGCAAGAGGTCGGTGATCAGTTCCTGGTCGGTCACCATTAAATCCTGGAGTTTTGCGCCGCGACGGGTTTCGGAGAATTGGTCACGTTCGATCGCGCTGAGAATGGCCCGGAGCAGACGGGGATTTGCGAGGGATTTAAAGAGGGCATCCCGTTGGCGGCAGACGACCACGAGCACATCGGACGCAATGGCGTGATCGCGGATGCTGCGGTCGAAATGGGCGAGCATTACAGAGGTTTCCCCGCGTTCCGCGAGGAGGCGCACGACTTCCTGGACGGTGCGGGAGCTGGGAATTTCGAAGAGGCGGAGGGCGGCACGGACCCACTCTTCGCCGAGGGCATCGGGGAAGAGCGCGAGGAGGCGGCGTTGTTTGGTGGCGGGCAATTTTGGCAGGATTTCGTCCAGCTTGCCAATCTGCTCGCGCAGGATGGTCGTCAGATCGGCTCCGGAACCTTCACGCAGGCTGGGGTGAACTTCGAATATCGCGTCGCACGCCAGAGAGAGATCGATGGCGACGGAGGGCTGCAAATTGGCCATTTTGGCGGCCGTCTCGGCGAGGGCTTGGCAGAGGGGATCCAGAGGAGCGGGGTCGGTGAATTCCTCGATATGCTTGAGAATTTCGTCGGCGGCGACGACCAGATCTGACGGAGTCCGGGCCGCTCCGAATTGGGCGACCAATTCATCGACGCGACTGACCGCGCTTTCCCGAAGGAGGATCGGCTCGGTCTTTTTCGTTGGGACTTGGAAATGGCCGTCCTTTTTCAGGGCGCGTTTGGTGGCTTCCCACCATTTTTTCCATCCGTCGGCGGAAATGATCGAAGGGGAAAGGGCCTGCTGGATCTGGTCGGGGGTGCAGCGGTTGTCGTGGCTTTCCAGCACGATGCGCATGAGAGCCAAGGGCTCGGCGACCGCAAGTTCTCGGAGGGCCTCCTGTTCCGTAACCCGACGGGCGAGAATGTGAGTGGACGGGATGAACTCCAGCGATTCGCCGCCGTATTGCAACTGCATCGGATGGCCGGGTTTATCGGTGAAATCAATGAGGAGCTGGTTGCCGGGCAAGTCGACCCCGGCAATCCGGCCAACGCCCCAGCTGCGGTGGCGGCAAAATGCGCCGGGGATAAGGTGGGTGAGGTTTTCGGCAGCGTCAGCGGTAAGCTGGCCGTTGGCAACGAGCGAGGCGAGGGCGGGATCCATGGGTGTCGGGAAAAACCGGCTGACAGCAACCGGAGCAAGAATTACGAAGCCCGGAATTTTCCTAGTTGTCAATGCCCCGCCGATTTGCTTCATTTCTCTGAATGAAGCGATTCGCTCTCTCCCTGGTTCTTCTCACGCTCACATCAGCCGTGGCCACGGCTGATATCCAGAGCCCGCCGATGGCCGATTTCGGGGTCACCCGCAAAATGGGGCGGGGGCTATCCAACATCTTTTTCGGATGGTCGGAGATCCCGCACACCATCGCGACCATCAACGAATTTGAAGGGAACTCCGCTGGGGCGTCTTACGGCGTCGTGCGCGGGGTAGGTCGGGCGGCGTTCCGGTTTGCCCATGGTTGGTATGAATTTCTCCTCGCCCCCTTCCCTTTGGAGCGCTCCTCTTACCGGCCTTCTTATCGGGATCAAATCCCTTGGATTCATTCGGGCTACCAAGAATTTCCGCCTGAACTTGGGTGGGAAAGCC
>CAZSPO010000461.1:0-2986 GCA_964608775.1 uncultured Chthoniobacterales bacterium
GGAGACGGCCTTCCAAGCTGCTACGGAGGGGCTCGGAAAGGGTCGGGGCCTGGAGTTGATGGCGCACCTCATCCGCTTCCTCGGCGTGGCCGGTTTGTGTTTCGAAATATCGGTCCAGATTCGATTTGGTTTGCAAGAGGCGCATCGCGATCCAAAGCAATTGCTCCATCGCCTCACGCTGGGAACCAACCGCTTCCGGTGCCCGAGCTTGGCGTTCCAATGCGGCCAACATCTCGCGGCTGCGTCGTTGCAGGGTGAGAAAAGCCTCCCGTTCATCCGGTTGCAAATGGGCGAGAGCCGAACGAAGCGGGCCGGGCGGAGGTGGGGGGGCGCTGCCAGCCTGCCGGTCTCGCACCCAACGCCGAAAGCCCTCGTGGCTGCTGAGAAAATGCAGATAGGCCAATTCCAAGCCCGCTCCGAGCAGCCAAATGCCGGGGTTGGCGAATCCCAAAGCAGCACAGGCCGCCAACCCGATCCAGTTGGGGGGGAGCCAAAGCCAGCTCGGCTTCGCCCGAAAGGCTGCCACCACATAATCCCAGTATCCGTGTGGTCGCTTTGGCATCATAGGCGGATAATTTCACCATTCAGTCAGGGACCGACCGGTTTGCGCGCCCGAATCGTCTCCAGAATCGCCTCCGCATCCGGGGCTTCGTCCAGGGCGTCCCGCATGGCGCTGTCATTGAGCAGTTTGGCAATCGCAGCGAGGGTGCGCAAGTGGGTTTGAAACTGATTTTGAGGCACCAAAAAGAGAACAATGAAGCGGGCAGGCGCGTTATCAAGGGAATCAAACTCAATGCCAGAGGTGGAACGTCCGAAAGCCGCAATCACTTCCGGAATTTGGTCGCAAGAGGCATGGGGAATCGCGATTCCAAATCCGATGCCCGTGCTCATGGTCTCTTCTCGTTGCCGCAGAGAGGCGAGGACAACATCGCGATGAATGGCCTCCAGTTTGCCGCATCGGATAAGGCAATCGACGAGTTCCGTGATGGCCTGCCAACGTTCGGTGGCTTGCAGTTCGGCAATCACCTGGCAGGGAGTGAGTAAATCGGCGAGGATCATGGTTGTGGTGGGAACAACCGGCAGAGGGTTGCCGCGTTTCTCCGAGGAACAGGAAAGTGCGAAACGTTATCAAGGGGCCGATGCATGACAAGCCGGAAGCGCGGGGCTTGGGCAACGCGGTTTGAACCACGTTTAAAGCCGGGTGAGAGACCTTTGCCCTGCCTCAGCCAAGTGAGAGTGATCAGCGGGATCGTGTCGTCTCTTCGCCTGGGTTCCTCATCCTCATGGTGAAGCCTGCGAATTTGGCGGAGCGAGTGATCCCTGACAGGGTGCTAACGTCTGGGAGCTTTAAAGTCCTCGTAGCTGCCGCGAAAGGCGCGCGCCATCTTTTTCAGCCATTCCTTAATTTCCAGTGGCAAATCCCTCGGAATGAATTAGGGTCTTTTAATGAGTGATTCCCCCCAAGAAGGCAACTTTGTGGATCGGATCCTGGCCAAATTGGCTGCCTCCCGGTTCTTAACCATTTCGGTCCTGCTCCATCTCTGTCTGGTGATTGGTTCCGGCAGTTTTGTTCTCTACAAAGCGGTGGAAGAACAACTGGCCATGGGCGTGCCGGGCGACATGGAGTTTCTCAGTGAGGGAGCCAGCCAGGTGGAAGCACCCCCAGCCCCCGATAGCGCTCCGCAACCCGAGCTTGAACAGGTGGCCGACACCATGCCAGCGGTCTCCGAGGTGACAACCCCGACGGTTTCGACCACCAATATCAGCTCAGCCCTCGACAGCGCCATCACGACCACCGCCACCACGGCCGCGTTTCAAATTGCTAGCAACCCGAGCGCCACCACCGCCAGCAGCATCAGTCAAAATTTGGCTACCAATGCCAGCACAGTCTCCAACGCCATAAAGCGCGCGGGTAAAGTGGCCCCCCTCGCCGGAGCCGTCTCTAACGTCAGCTTCTTTGGGATCAAAAAAAAGGGGCGCCGCATCGCCTTCCTCCTCGACGCCTCCGGCAGCATGATTCTTACTTCCCGTGGGGGAAAAGAGGGCTACGACTATTTAAAAGCGCAGTTGATCGAGATGATTGAAAAACTCGATCCCACCACGGAATTCAACGTCTGGATTTTTGATAATAAAGTCGATCAGTTCAAAACCGGAGCCGTTCCCGCCACCGGCGATATCAAATCAGAATTCGCCCGCTGGATCGCTCCTTACATGGAAAAATCGCATGGGGTGATTCACGAGGGTAACTTTGATACCGACCGCATGGCTGGGTTTCATGGCACGACCCGGATGGATTTGGCGTTGGCCGGGGCTTTTGAGATGGGAGCCGACATTATCTTCGTGCTCAGCGACGGCACCCCCCAAGTCAGGCGCCCTCCCGACGAAAAAGAATTAGCAGATTGGGAAAAAATCCGAGCTAAAAACAAAGAGGAGATAGCGGCTTTTCAAGCGGAGAGCAAAGCTTACCACGAAAAGTATAAGGATCTCATTGCCGAAATGCGCCAAGAGGCACAACGACGCAATGCGTCGCTCACCGGTCGCACGGTTGAACACACCCATTGGATTGAAGGATACAAAGGGTTGCCTCCACGCCCCGGCCCGGCTCCTCCTGGTACTTATCGTCCCAGTTTTCGCTTTGACCAAGAAGAGATCGAAGATCTTCTCGATTCTCTTGTGACCGAACTCTACATCCCCGCCGGGATCGAGCGTCCCTCCATCAACATCGTTGGATACGAAGTTTCCGACGCCGATCGGGATTGGCTAAAAAAGATGGCTCGCGCCTTTCGTGGCAGCTACGAAGACTTTAAGGCGCCCAGACGTCGATAACCTCTGGCCCGAATGGCACTCACTTAAGGCAAGGTTTTGGATGTTGACGTTGTGTCGCCATTGCTGAGCAGAGCTCCACCCCTGCGCCTTGCGGGGCTGCCTCTCGGCAGGCTGTATCCGCTGCGCTTCGGCTCAGGGCTTGAAACATATAAACCAATGG
>CAZSPO010000462.1:0-2984 GCA_964608775.1 uncultured Chthoniobacterales bacterium
CGTGAACCCATTAGTAAACTCCTCCACCAACCGGTCGATGGAATTGGCCCGAAAACCGGTTCCGGTGAATTTCGATTTCAAGAAAGAACGAAAGGCCTCGCGATTCCCTTCGAAGTCGATGGAAAGCTCAAGCGATGAAGGCAGCGATTTGCTCTTGGCCTGAAGCTCTTGAAATTCTTTCCGATGCCATTCCCTCCAAAGATCATGAAGCGCTCGCGCTGAACTCTCGACTTCGGATAATGCTTGAGAAGCCATTTCCTTCCGATTTCCAGCAGCTTTCAGAAGCTTTACAAGCTGCTCATGGCGCGATTTGCGAGACCGGAACTCTTCCAAATTCAGCCCGGGAGCGTCGATCTCCCGTTGCAGGGCGGAAAACTCTTCCTGAAGCAGGCGTTCCTTTTCCTGAATTTCTTGCAACACTCCCCGGACGGAAGCCAAAACGACATCCATGTGCTGAAGTGCGGAGGTGTGTTCAGCGCGGACGGTTTCGAATTCTTTTTTAGTGGCCTCGACTTTGGTGGCCTGAGCTTCCAGAACTTCGCTTTTGAGAACGGGCCATTCATTGGCAACTCCCTCCCAATCTTGCGACGAATCACTCAGGCGTGAGCGCAGGCTTTCGAGTTGATCAAGGAATTCAGAGAGATTCCGCTTATCGGCATCGAAAGTCGTTAAGCGCACCAGATGCTTTTCGACGCCTTTTTCCCGATAAATGGCAAGCTGATGGCGCAGGCGCTCTTCCTCTTGGGAATACTCCTGTTCCTTTTCACTGGCCCGCAAGACGGATCGCCATGTCTCCACCGCCTGGCGCACAGCGGTGAGTCGGGCCTCTTCCACGCCCCGTTCATCGGCAGTTCGAACTCCAACCAACTTGGAAAAAAGATCATCCTCAAAACCGGGGTGCCGATGCCCGAGATCTTTCTGCCCAAAGTAGAGCAAACCGGGGAGAACATCCATCGGGCGGAGCCTGGTCTCTTTTCCTTCGAGGCGCACAACGGGATCGTAACTGAGGGGGCGCCGGATTTCGAAATCGAACCCATCTGCCGAGACGCCGCAGATGGATAACTCACCACCGTTCGCCAGCATCGCAGAGATAAGCCCGTTTTTATATTTGAGGTCAGACTCACCACTCTCCAACCCCAAGCCATATCGCAGGCACTCAATCACGCTTGATTTGCCACTTCCCCGCGACCCAATCAAGCATGAGAGCTGATCGGAGAGCGAAAAAGACTGTCCATCCAACAGCCCTCCCTTAAAGGAAATGCGATGTAAACGCGGGCGAAGATTGCCTTCGATATTGTTGTTGGACACTCGCTGCCGCCAGTCGTGAAGGGCAAACTTGACGGAATCAAAAGCGAGTTCGCCGATCTTGAGATAGCAGTGGCGATCACCGGCTCCCACACCGGTCAGATTCACGGGATCAGACCCTTCAACGAAGGCGGGCAAGGGCATCGATTCCGGCCACCGCGATTGCACCACATCTTCCCGCTTTACCTTTTGCAGACCAAGCACACGTTCTTTCCACCGCCTTCCACAGCGTTCGATGACATGGGCGAGATTGTCTCCATCCAGTTCTTCAAACAGGCCATTGCTGCTCTGGACATGGGCAAAGATCAGAAAGTAATCGTGCCCGTAAGAATCCAGCGCTTCCAGGCATGCACACAGATCGTCTTTCGTTCGGCTGCCTTCGCCGGGTATCCCGTTGAATTGGCTGTCGATGAAGCGTTTGATCCGGTCGTCGTTTTGCTCGTTGGCGACCCATCCCTCGGGATTGAACACGATGAGCGTGTGAATTCCCCCCCCGCCTTCTTTGATGCCAAGCTCCACGCCGGGGAGCACAAGAACCCCCTCCGTTGCTCCACGCTTGCGAAGCTCCTTGTATTCCTCCCGATCGAAAAGATTGTGATTTGTGATCACGGCGACACGAATCCCTTCACCTTTGAGCTTGGCAATCCACTCTTTGCAAAATTCGTTCTCACGACCTGCGAATTCAGCCCGAAAACTCCGGGACTGACCGGGGTCCTTGAGAGTATGAAGGTGAAAGTCTGCACGAACCCATTCGGCTCCGCGATCAAAAGGTGGAATGTCGTTCTGGCTCATGGCGGTGTCTATGCTTGGTCGTTTCGGAGTCTTCCGGCAAGGATGCGGGCGGCGGTGGAGTCTTCGATCCATTCGGTCATTCCTTCGGCGTTGCCGAGGGCGGCGAGCCATTCTAGCAGGGCGATGAAGCGTTCGCGGCGCTGCCAGTAGGTGGCACCGAAGGTGTCGCGGAGGTATTGGCGTCCGGGTTCGGGGCTGTTGTCGGCGGCGGTGGTTTCTCGGATGGCGAAGAGGAGGTGGCGGAGCGGCGAAGCCGCGAAAGGATGAAGGATGAATGATGAATGATGAAGTTTGCGGCCGCGCGGTGTCAGGGGCTTTCCTTCATCATTCATCATTCCTCCTTCATAATTCCCAAGGAGGGTCTTTCCAAGACCCGACGCGGTGTGGACGCGGGCTCCGTTGGCTTTGTCGGATTTCAGGAGGGGTCGGATGTCGGTGACGCCGAAGCCCCGGGCCAATTCTTCATACATGCCTTTGCGGCGTTCGCCCCGGCTTTCGATATCGAGGGCGCGGAGGTAGTAGCGCTCAGCGAGGGTGAGGTCGCGCCAGACGGGGTCGAGTCCACGGGGAATGAGCAGGTCGCAGGCGATGGTGATGGCACGCTCGATGACGATCTGGAAATCGCTCTTGGTGTTGCGCTCGCGAACGGCGAAGACTTCATGCTCGACGTCTTTGCCATCGAGGGTGGCGTATTGGGTGAGCACCTTAAGCGCGGCGGCGTAGGCGGCGAGCTGGTAATCAGCGTCATTAAAATTCGCCTCGGAAGGCGATTTTTGAAGGATGAAGGATGAATTATGAGGGATGAAGGCACCGGATTCTTCCCCTTCATCCCTCATCCCTTTGCCTTCATCCTTTTCTTCCAGCGCCTGCATGGAGGCGATCTGGCG
>CAZSPO010000463.1:0-2979 GCA_964608775.1 uncultured Chthoniobacterales bacterium
AACGCCAGTGGCATTCCCCCGCCGCATTATCGAACGTGATCACCGCCTCGGGGGTTTGCAACGCTTTGCCAATGTGCGCCTTTTGTTTTCCTGCCAGAAGCATGGCTGGCCGGTCCCAGCCTGCGGCCGCAGCGGCATCGTGCGCAGCGAGATTGAACCACAACAGCTCGGCGGTTGCGGAAAACTTCATCACCGGGTTGGGGTTGTGTCTGGGGAATTCGCCTTGGGCACGAAAGGCCGGTGAGCGTGGGAGAGGTTGCGTATCGGAATCGGGGTTCATTATTTTTTTGGAGCAAGCAAAAGCGTGTAGAGAATATTATCTGCGAAAGTGGGATCTTGGGTGAGACCCAGATGACTTTGCTGCAAAAACATCACCTGAGTCCACGGAACAAAACTGCGAACGGGCAAGGACTGTTCTTCCGCAGACCGAAGGTCACCGAGCGCACTCGCACGCAGGACCGTGCCATCACCGGGTGCCCAGCGCACTACCGTCACACGCCCCTCGCCTGTGATGGCAAGGGCGGCTGCTGTGTTCACGGCGTCGCCGGCATAGAGGTGAAAATCCAATCCAGCGGGGAGTTTATGCGGTCGTTGGAGAGCCGCACGAAAGGCCCGTGCCCGTTGCAAAACTTGCCGCAGAAAGGTTCTGGCAATGGTCTGCCGTTCTTGGGCAGTCCCCGCTTCTGGCAGCAAATAAACCAAAGTGGCATCAGCCTCGGGAGCCAGCAATCCCCAACCGTTTTTTTCCCAGACTGCCGCATCGAAATAATCCAAATGTCGCTCTGTCTTGCTATCGATCACCGGTTGCAAACTTGGGTTCGGCAACAATTGATAAATGGCAGGCATGGTGCCAAGAAGGGCGGGGGAGTATTTCGGCAGAATGGGTGCGGGTCGGAATCCATTGATCAATTGTTCAAAAGCGAGGAGGGATCCATCGTTGGGTGGAGCGACCAGAAGCACCTTCTCAACATTCCTCGCGCCTTCCCATGTGAGAGGCGGGAGAGAGCCGTCGTCGTTGGGTTCCTTTCCCCCATACATCAACATGTAACGGGCAATGAGTCCGCCCATGGAATGGGCCACAATGTCAAATTTTACGGGTGCTCCGCTTCTCCCAAAACGACGCAAATTCTCCGCTTCCACTTCGGCCTTTTTCTCTAAAATAAATTCATGCAGCCGCCGGGCATTCTCAATGTTATCGCGGCGCCAATCGTAGGGAAATTGGAAGCAGGTGTAATGATCTTCTCCGTAATCCACGCTTTGGAAACTGGAGTCCAGGTAGCCGCCGGCTCCAAGAACCCCCAGCAGGTTTGCGTAGGCCACGAGATCAATCGGCAACCCGATGAGGCGCAGTCTGGCACGGTCAAGCGAGGTGGGAGCCGCGATGGTATCACGCAATTTCACAAGCTTTGCGTCTCCCACCGGCAGTCCAAGTAGTCGCGCGCCCTCGGGCGAGTTCGGCGAAACCGTTCCTGAACCAAACGCGCCCCAAACGACCCGTCCGGAATCTTCATCGACCAGCTGGCTGCCCAGGATCCCGGGAATCACAATCACCGGATTCTTGCCCAAGCCATGATCTTGGGCAGCCTGGGAATAGATCATTCCCAAATCGGGGGTGGGAACCGTTGCGCACCCGGCAAGCACGCAGGAGGCGGTCATTGCCAGCCAGACTTGTTTGGCAAAAAGACGAATCCGTCTCACCAATGAGAAATTCACGGTGATGCGCATGGGTGCGATTTACTTTGCACCCCTGGGGGCGATTGCCTCTGCGGGATTGACCTCCAATTTTTCCGGGAATGGACCGGGATAGCTGGGGATGTCAGGACGGGGGTTCAATCGCTGCCCGTTTTTCAGCACGACCGCGTTCGGGTGCAATTTGCGGAATTCTCCCCACGTCGTGTCCGTCCACCAAGCTTGAGGTGTCAGCCGCATTGGGACATCGATCATCGGGCCAGAGACTCCCTTGCCGATGGTCGGCAACCACAAGCTCTCGGTATCACGGTCCCAAAGCACAAAGGCATTAAGCCCATCCCAGATCCGGGGATCGGCATAAGTATAACCACTCACAGCAAAAGTGTAAGTATGGCCATTCATCTCGCGATCATAGACACCGGCTAAATCTGCCAAGATGCAATAGGCAGCAAAAATCGGGCGTTTGCCAACCGTATCATTGACAACTTCGTGTCTGCGCAACAGATCAATGGGATAAGCTTTCGCTTCTCCGTTAATGGCAACTCCCAGCACACGGGTCCGGTCGTTGATCGAGACGCCCGGCTCGCCAGGGATTCCAAATTTTGGGGCGACAAGCGCGTGGAACGCTTCTCGTCCCAAGCCGAAGTTCAACTGGGAGGGGTCAAGCTGGAACTCGGTAATATCGAAGTCTTGACCGGGCTCATTGCCACCATACAGCCAGCGTTTCCCATCGCGTTCGTTCACACGATCAAGGCCAAGAAGGATGCAGGCACCCATCAACCACAATGCGAGGGCAGAAGTTAAATGGGGGATTTTTGATTTCATGGCAGAAATGAAATTGGATGATGATGCCGATCGAGATGATAGGGGCCGTGCTGGTAAGACCTTTTATAGGAGCGGATGGCGTGTCTGGATATTCCCCTGAATGTGGGCGCCCCGGTCAACCTTGGTTGCGAATCGTGCCAAAACACGCTCGGACACTTGGCATCACCGTTTTTTTCTGCTGAAACCATTCTATGAATATTTCCCTGCTTTTAAGGACTGGATTCCTTCTGGTTTGCTTGCTATCCGCTGGTTGTGAGAGAAGTGCTGAGCAAACCAACCCGCCCGCCGAAAATATGATCCAGCCCATCGATTTCTCCCCCTCAAACAATGCCCAACTCAATGAGTGGATCCGTTCTGTGGACCCTGCGGTCCAAGGCCAGCTGGGTGCCTGGCAATTCCGGGCGGAAGGTCGCACCTTGGTCTGTTTCACCGATGAACGGGCTGACCGGATGCGAATCATGACCC
>CAZSPO010000464.1:0-2976 GCA_964608775.1 uncultured Chthoniobacterales bacterium
GGCCGGACTTATCGTCGGAAGATCGGCAACGGCTCGTGGGGGCGCTCCGCCGGGCGTTGAGAGACCAGGACGTAAGGGAAGCGCAGGCGGAATTGGAGGCGATCTCTTTGGAATACGAGCAACTTTTGAAAGCGGCCTTACTCCGGCAGGATCCGTCGCTCGAGCCGGTTTTAGATAAAATGCACGGAATGCTGGCGGCGATGGTGGTGGCCCGGAGTTTGGGGGGACGAGGCGGGCACCCACCAGGACGACCTCCGGGGGTGCCGCCACGAGGGCCTCTGGCCGGGGAAGGGGAGGCGAAGGTTGATCGACCGGATGCCGCGCTGATGCAGGATCCGGCGGTGCGGGCCGCTCAGGAGGCAGTGTTGGCGGCGAAAAGTCGGCCCGAACGAATCACGGCATTCAAAAAATTGCGCGAAGCGATGGAAGCCGCTCGGGCAAAAGCCGAAACGTCCGATCCCCGTGGTGGGGAACAAGAGGAGTGAGTGGGGAAATTCTGTTGCATTTCATCGGCGGTTTTCTAGCTTGACCCTTTATGGGTAGCCTGTTCGCGAATTATCAAACCGACGCATATTTTGACGAAATGTTCGGCCCGGATGGGGAAGTGCGTCCTCATTACCGGAAATTGGTCGAGCGTTTTGGCGAAATGACGCATGAGGCATTTGATCGCAAACGGCAGTTGGCGGATCAGGCCTTTCTCACCCAGGGGGTGACCTTCACGGTCTATAGCGAGAACGAAGGGACCGAGCGGATTTTTCCTTTTGACCTGGTGCCGAGGATCATCCCGCGGGGGGAATGGGAACACATCGAGCGAGGTCTGAAACAGCGGATCACAGCGCTGAACCTCTTTTTGCGGGATATCTACCATGAGCAGCGGATTCTGAAGGAAAAGGTCATCCCAGCGGAGATGGTATTGAGCGCGGCCCATTACCGGCCTGAAATGGTGGGATTGCAGGTGCCGCAGGATATTTACATCCACATCTGTGGGAGCGACCTCATTCGGGATGATGCCGGGACTTATTATGTGCTAGAAGATAACGGGCGATGTCCATCGGGTGTCTCGTATCTTTTGGAAAATCGGCAGGCGCTCAAGCGGGTTTTTCCGAGGTTGTTCGCCCGTTACCGGGTTCGGCCGGTGGACAGCTATGCCCCTGAGCTGCTGAACCTGCTAAAGTATGTTGCGCCACAGCAGGATCCGGGGGCCACGGTCGCGCTCCTCACTCCGGGCGTTTATAATTCAGCCTTCTTTGAGCATTCCTACCTGGCACGAGCCATGGGGATCGAAATCGTGGAGGGCCAGGATTTGGTGGTGCAAAAAAATATCGTCTATATGCGAACCACGAAAGGGTTGCGTCGAGTGGACGTTTTGTATCGGCGGATTGACGACGATTTTCTTGACCCGATGGTCTTTCGAAAGGACAGCCTGCTTGGGGTGCCGGGCCTCGTCGAGGCTTACCGCCGGGGCAACGTCACCCTAGCTAATGCCATCGGCACCGGGGTGGCAGACGACAAAGTCATTTACTATTATGTGCCAGCCATGATTCGTTTTTACCTGGGGGAAGATCCGATTTTGCCCAACGTGCCCACCTATCTTTCCGCCAATGAACAGGAGCGCCGATACATTCTCGATCATATGGAAGAACTCGTCGTGAAGTCGGCTAATGAATCGGGTGGGTATGGCATGTTGGTCGGTCCGCACGCCACCCGGGAAGAGCACAACAAGTTTCGTGAACTCGTTCAGACCAACCCCCGCAACTTCGTTGCGCAACCAACGATACGACTCTCTCGAAGTCCCTCTTTCTGTGACGAACGATTTGAAGGACGCCATATTGATCTCCGTCCTTATATCTTGTATGGAGAGAAAATTAGCATTGTCCCCGGGGGCCTCACCCGGGTTGCGCTGCGGAAGGGTTCGCTGGTGGTAAACAGTTCCCAAGGCGGCGGAAGCAAAGACACCTGGATTGTCGAGGAATAACCGACCCCATCACTTATGCTCAGTCGCGTTGCCGGATCTCTTTATTGGCTCAGCCGTTGTATCGAACGGGCCGAAAACAATGCCCGTATTTTAGATGTCAATTTACAGTTGATGCTCGACTTCGAGGACAGCCCCGATCGCGGCGTCGATGCGCACTGGTCGCCGATCATTAATTCTTTGGAGACCAGCGAGACCTTCCGGGAACATTACGACGTGATCAACGAAGAAACCGTCATCGATTTCATTACCTTTTCCCGAGATAACCCAAGTTCCATCTACTCCTGTATCGCGTCCGCCCGTGAAAATGCGAGAATGGTACGCGAGCAAATTTCGAGCGAGATGTGGGAGCAGTTAAACCGGTTGTATCTGATGCTCCGATCGGGTGATGCCCGGGACCTTTATGCGGCTTCGCCCTATGAGTTTTTTAAGGCGGTCGTGGATGCTTCCCAGCTTTTTCAAGGGATCACCGACGCGACCATGACCCACGGGGAAGGGTGGGATTTCATTCAGTTCGGGAAATTTCTGGAACGGGCGGACAGCACCAGCCGGATTTTGGATGTGAAATACCATATCCTGCTGCCTTCCGGCGAGCACGTGGGCGGGAATGTGGATTCCGTGCAATGGATGGCCGTATTAAAATCAGTGAGTGCCATGGAAGCGTTCTGCAAAGTGTATGTCGGAAAGGTGTCACCCTGGAAGGTGGTGAATTTTTTGGCTTTGCATGATGGGTTCCCTCGCTCAATTCGGTTTTGCATTGAGGCCTTGGATAATGCGTTGCACCGAATCAGCGGCGCACCACTCTCCCATTTTTCCAACGAAGCGGAACGGCTTTCGGGGCGGCTCCGGTCTGATTTGGAGTTTGGCACCGTCGATGAGATCTTTCGGGAGGGGCTGCATCAATATTTGGACCGCATACAGGCCCGGCTGAATGAAATCAGCCAAGCGATGGAAAAGACCTTTTGCGATAGCCTCGTGCCGGATGTGGAAGCGCGGATCAAGGC
>CAZSPO010000465.1:0-2966 GCA_964608775.1 uncultured Chthoniobacterales bacterium
GGGCCCCGCCTTGATGCACGCGCCGCAGCTGGGCTCGATCACCTGGGCGCCGGCGGCCACGTAGTCACGATGAATGGCGGTCACCAAGTCGGGTTGGTCGAGGACGAGGGCTTCCAGGCAGCCTTCCGTCGGGGCTCCGCGGGCGAGGAGTTCTGTGCCCATGGCTCCATCGCCGAAGACCAGGCCGCGGCTCAATTGTTCGTCGAGTGTCATGGGGTCAGGCTGACGTGCCATTGGGGTAGCTGCCGAGGATTTTTACGAAGGTGCAATGTTTGCGGAGTTCGTCGAGGGCTTCGATCAGGGTGAGATCATCGCAATGGCCCGCGACATCGACGAAGAAAAAATATTCCCAGGCCTTGCGTTTGGAAGGGCGACTCTCGATTTTGGTCAGATTGATTTTGAAATGTTTAAACGGTTCGAGGGCGGAGAAGAGCGCGCCCACGGAATCATCCACTGAGAACATGATGGAGGTCTTGTCGTTGCCGGTCGGGGGGCAGGTCGTGTGGCCGACGACAAGGAAGCGGGTGGTGTTGGTCGCGGCGTCCTGAATGGCGGGTTCGAGAATGGCGAGGTGATAGACCTCAGCGGCCATCTGACCGGCGATCGCGGCGGCGTCGTCACTGGCGGCAGCCAGTTCGGCGGCCCGGGTGGTGCTGCTGACTTCGATCAATTCAGCCGTGGGAAAATTGTGCCGCAACCATTGCCGACACTGGCCGAAGACCTGTGGGTGGGAATAAATGCGCCCGATCATTTCACGGGGAATGCGGGCCATGAGGTTGTTCTCAATTGGCTGCAAAATCTGGGCGCAAATTTTTAGGTCGGAATCCATGAAGACATCCAGGGTGTGGTTGACCGCGCCTTCAGTGGAATTTTCGATCGGCACCACGCCGTAGTCGGCTCTGCGACGGGAGACTTGATCAAAGACATCGCCGATGTTGGGTTGCGGTGCGTATTTGACGCTCGCGCCGAATTTGCTTCGGGCGGCCTGATGCGACCAGGTAGCTTCGGGGCCGAGGTAAGCAATCACGAGATCTTTTTCGAGAGCCAACGCCGCTGACATGATTTCGCGGTAGATGGCGCGGATGGCGCTCTCGGGGAGGGGACCGTTTTTTGCCTTGGCGATCAGGGTTTGGAGGAGGGCTTCCTCCCGTTCGGGGGCGTAAAATTCGAGGCCGTTGGAGCGTTTGTATTGACCGACTTCATGCACGAGGTCGAAGCGTTCGTTGAGCAACCGGATGAGGTCGCTGTCGATGCGGTCAATTTCCTTGCGGATTTCAGGCAGCGGTCTCGGAGTGGGGGGCGGGGTCGTTTTCTTGGGAGCCATCGGGAGTCGGTTCGGTTTCGGGCGCTTCCGGGTCTGCCTCGTGCGCGGGGGCAGGCGGAGCATCGGTCGGGGCCGCGTCGGCGGTTGTCAGTGCCGCATCGGCGGTCGGGGCTTCATCGAGAGACATCTGGGCGTCGGCAGTGGCGGGGAGGGGAGTCGGCGCGGTGTCGGCGGCTACGGGGAGTTGGACCCGTCGCAGCTCGGAGGCGTTGGGCAATTCATCGAGCGATTTCAGATTAAAATGCTCGAGAAAAGTCGCGGTGCTTTCGTAAAGGAGCGGGCGTCCGGGGATATCGGCCCGTCCCGCGATTTTCACCAAGCCCCGGTCGAGGAGCGTTTGAAGCACGCCATCCACCGCGACGCCGCGGACGGCCTCCATGTCGGCTCGGGTGATCGGTTGGCGATAGGCAATGATGGCGAGGGTTTCGAGGGCGGGCGCACTCAGCCGGGAAGGTTTCGCGTCGGGAAAAAGCTGGCGAATCCAGGGCGAATAGTCCGGGGAGGTGAGGAGCTGCCAGCCGGTGGCTTGTTCGACGAGTTGAAAGGCTCGCTCACTTTCCCGGTATTGCTGCTGCAGGGAATCGATCGCCTCAACGACTTCTTGCTCCTTCACTTTGTCGAACGCCTGCACATCCTCGCGGTCAAAAAAGGAGGCGGCCCCCCGGATCATGCCCGCGAGGTCTTTGGGCGATAACGGGCGTTGAGCGGCAAAAAAGAGCGATTCGACAATCTGAACAAGGCTGGCCATGGTGAACAAACCGGCACCTTGGACGGACTCCAGCCAAAGATCAAGCGGAGCGGGGATTTCCCCCCGTTTTACGATCACCGCTCGCTCGTTCCTTCCGAGGCGGATGGCCGATGACCTGACGGAAGACGGCGCTGAAATAAGCGGCGTCCTAGAACCCGCATTCGAAGGCGATTTCGCCGGGCTTGGCTGGGTCAGCCTCGATCGATCGGTGACCTCGCCCGGGTCCAAAAGGCGGTCGCTATGACAACCAGCAGGCCCGCCATCGCCGCCGGCACGATCCAGGGAAGGCAACGGTCCAGAATTCTCGTCTCATCCAAGGCGGGATTCGCCCCACGAATTTGCCATTGCAACAAGGCCAACCAAACGGAGACCCCGCCGTAACCCAGGTTGAACGCCAGACCTTTGAAACTCAAAACCGTGGCTCGCTGCTCGGAGGGGGTGTCGGCATTCAAATAGGCGGAAGTTAGGAACCCGATGAAAAACATCCCGGCACCCAGCCACAAAGCCGCCAACACCCCAAAGGGATGACGAACGAATCCGATGGCAGCAAGCCCGGCCAGCACCAATGCGGTCACCAAGCCAAAGGCCTGTGCTCGGGAGAGTTTTTCCCGCACGCGAGCGGCGAGTGGCGGAATCACCAGCCCGAGCAAACCCATCCCAGTGGCAATCAACCCGTAGCTCGCCTCGGGCAGGCCGATCAATCGGTAGTAGCCGCTGTTCAACGTCAGAAAGAGCCGGACAAAGGAGTCGAGCATCATCCCGGCCAGGATGGTGAGAAGCACCGGGCGATGTCGGAGAATCCAGCTGCCAATGCGGGGCATTTCACGAAAAGCCTCGCGCCAACCGCCGACCACCGCCCGGGTGGGGCCGGGCTCTTGAAACCTAAGCGCCACT
>CAZSPO010000466.1:0-2961 GCA_964608775.1 uncultured Chthoniobacterales bacterium
GGGGGGTGGCGGGCAAAGCGGGCCGCGAGATGCAGCCCATACACCGCTCCCCAGACCGTCATAAACCAGCCCTCAAACGTCCGGGGCCGATACCGCCTCAGCAGCGCTTGCGCCCGCCCCCAATCCCGACGCATCGCCAAGGCCTGCACAGCGGCGTAGAACGGGAGCGGCCAGAGGTTGGTTCCCATCGGCGGATGCACGGGCGCAGCCGGAGTGGGAAAAGCCGATTCCCCAGGCGGGGTGGGGCCCAATTGCCAGCAGGGATAGATCTCGACCCCGATTCCCTGGGCGCGCAACGTTTCCACTTCCCGTTGCAAAAAGGTTTGCGAAAGGGTCGGATAACGAATGGCGAAATAGGCGACGCGCGGAGCGGGAAGCGTCATCGGGGAAGGCGCGCCTCCAACGCGGCGGCGGCGGCTTCTGTCCCGTCGAAATCCCGGTGGCACAACGCTTGGGAAAAATGGGCGAGCCGTTCTTCAAAGCGATCAAACAGTTCGATCCCAGGATTGGGCGAGAGCGAGAAATCGCCGAACCCGAGCGCCCGGACGTGCCAGGCGTTGATCCATTGCTCAAACAAGGTGCGGATGGGGAAACAGAAAACCGGTTTGCCGAAGTGTAAGGCTTCACAAATGAGGTTGTGCCCGCCGTTCACCACCACGTAAGCGCAAGCGGCCAAATCTTCCACGATCCGCTCCCGATCAAAGGCTCGGTAATGTAAATTGCCATCGGTGCGCGATTCCGGGCTCATCCCGTAAATGATCACTTGGCGGCGGCTTTGTTTCAGAGTCTCCAAGAGGGGGAGAAATGTCGGGCTGGTTTGGTAAACAAAAATCGTTTCCCCAGGCGTCGGCGTTCCCTCACGAATTTCCGGACGCAACACCGGGCGGAGCAGGGTATCCGTCCGCCCTGGGCGTAAGGGAGGATGAAAGAAGGAAACCACGAGGTTGTCCCGGGTAAAATCAAAGAGCAGATGGTCATTGATCATCGCAAGCGACCAAGAGAGCAGCTGATCGTGTGGGACCGGGTATCGGCAGGCTTTCATCACGTGGGAATGATCGATGGAGACGCATTCGAGCCCCGCCATCTGGCAGGTGATCGGCAGGAAAAATTCGCGGTCAGCCACGATGAGGTCCGGTTGAAACGAGTCGATCAGCCCGCGCAATTCCCGGCAGACAGCCGGGGCCTCGGCGAGTCGCAGGATAATCTGACCGATCACCGCAGGGACATCGACCCGTTGCTTTTTATGAACGGTCCGCAGGACGGGGACTTCGTGGACGGGATACCGCTGTTTGAACGCAGCGGGCACGCGGCCTCCGCCGATGATGCGGACTTCGTGCTGGGGAAGTTGGCCTAGGATTGCGCTGGTGCGCATGATGTGGCCGTGGGTGTTGCCCATCACGCCGTAGAGAATTCGTGCCATGTTGAAAAAAGGGGGCGGTCATTTTTGACATGGTCCGCTGGGTGAGGGGCGAGCGTTTTCTCGCAAACCTGGGCACGCAATGAAAAAGTGATCCCGTGCGTCGAGTCATCGAGTCCTTGAACCGACAAGGATTTACCCCAAGGCGGGTTCGGGAGGTTCCGATGCGGGGGAGGCGACTTTCGCGTCGCGTTTGAGCATTTCCCGAGCGAACCTCGACTTCCGATGCGGTCGGCAACCGGAGGCGTGGCGGGCGCATCACCGAAAGTTGCGAAAAGGGTGGAGAGAGGAGGAAGCCGACGGAGCCTCCGGCTCCCGGTGGAACGCGACCTCCGGGGGCGTTAAGAGCGGCGCGGAGGGGACTGGGGTGCGGGGAACGGGCATTTCCCCCCCCACTCCCAGCGTGCGTGGAGTGCCCGCTCCCCCTTCGGCCGCAGCGCGGCGGTAGGGCTCCCTCGCCGAGGGGGCCTTTGGGGGGATCGTGCGCCGACTCCCGACCGCTCGGCGAGCGGGGCGCTACCTTGGAAGTCGGCGCTCCCCTATCCAGATTGCAATCATGAGAGATGCACCCAGGCGTGGCCCGGTCAGAACGTTCATCTTGTTCGATCGCGTCTCATCGCTCACCATGGTTTTCATGTCTCCTCAAAACGGGTTTTTCTCCGAGCGACCTTATCGAACTCCCATTCGGCAGGGCGCACGTGCGTTGGCTTGGGTGTCGGCTTTTCGATGTGATTCCGTTTTTCCCTCATGCGCGTCCTGATTCTGACCTCTTCCACGGGTGGAGGGCACAATATGCGGGCGGAATCGTTCCGACGCTGGTTTGAGCGGGAGGGAACCGAGGATTGGGTGGTTATTCACAAGACCCTTGAAACGACCTCGCCGGTTTACGCATTCGGCGTGGCGGTTTACAACTGGATTCAGCGCACCGCTCCCGCCCTGCATCATCTCTATTTTAACTGGCTCGAAATCTGCGCACCGTGCGGGGGGAAACGCCGGCTGCTCGGTCGCCGTCGTTTCGCCGATTTCCTGCGGACGGTGGAGCCGGACCTGATCATCAGCGTGCATGGCTCGCTCAACCACGGCTTTTTTCGGGTGGCCCGCGAGACCCTCGGCCCTGCGGTGCGGGTGGTCACTTATTGCGGGGAACTCTCTGGCGGCTATGGGTTCAGCAAAAATTGGGTGAATCCCGAGGCCGATCTGTTCATCGGGGCCGTGGAAGAAACATGCGAAGCCGCCCGCTCCCTGGGGATGCCGACGGAGAAATGTTACACGGGGGGATTTATGTTGCACCCGAGCTTTTACGCGCCCCCGCTTTCTCATGCCCGGCGGGAAGCGATTATTCGGGAACAATTCGGTCTCGACCCGGCCCGACCGATTCTCTTGCTCTCCACGGGAGCCATGGGGGCGAATAATCATCGGGCTTTTCTGGAGGTGTTGGAGGCAGCCGAGCTCGATATTCAGGTGGCCGCGATTTGTGGAATGAACCACGAAGCAGAACGCGCCCTCGCCCATTGGCGGGAAGGGGCGCGCCATGTCCGACTCGC
>CAZSPO010000467.1:0-2949 GCA_964608775.1 uncultured Chthoniobacterales bacterium
TTACAACACCGCGCTCGAACTCGATGGTGAGAATATCGCGGGCTATGTCAATCGGGCGATTTTGTACACCCAACAAGGACGCTTCGGACTCGCGCTCAACGATCTCGATTTGGTCGTCGCGCTCGATCCGCAAAATGCCGTCGCCTATCACAATCGCGCCGTCGTCCATGCCGCCGAAGGCAACTATGATTTCGCCCTCGAAGACTTCCAAGCAGCAATCGAAATTGACCCCGACTTCTCGCAACCACACGCGGGTCTCGGCATGGTCTATAGTGCGCTGGCAAATCAAAGTTACGCGCAATTCCGCACCATTGAAGGGATCGAGAATGCCCGCCTCCCAGCAGGGGAAGCCGATATTGTGCTGCGCTCGCTGGATATTGAACGCGAAACAGGCACATTCAGTACGTGGCTGCCCTTACAAATTCCAGCACAATGAGGATGACGATCATGCGAACAAAAATGCTCGGTCTGATCTTGTTGTTGCTCACCGCCGCGCCGTTGACGACCGCCCAAAGCGTAGAAGATGACTCGCTCACCGACGCTATCGGGCGCGGAGTCATCCGTGAGGCGTTCGTCTACAACGATGCCGACTTCAAACTGAACCCACTCGCGTGCGATAACCTCGCCTGCGAACGCGCCCGCGAATGGCTATTCCCATCGCTGATGGCAATTGACCCCGAAACGGGCTTGCTCGCTGCGGGGGATGATGCCAACGGCGCAATCGTCCGTGAGTGGGCGTATGATGGCGATAGTGTCACAATCACCCTGCGCGATGATATGCGCTGGAGCGATGGCACACCCATCACCGCGACGGATGTCTACTTCACCTTGCAAGCACTCATCAATCCGCCATTTTGGGATTCGCAATTCTTCATCGTGAGCGATGTTGAGTCGGTCGAAGTGGTCGGCGAGAATCAGATTCGCATCACCTTCGCGGATGATACCTGTGATGCCTATGCCGATATGCGCGACACACCGATTTTGCCCGCCCACGCCTTCGATCCTGAGTTCAGCACCGATACCGATATGGAAGAATTCTCGTTTTTCAGCATCTTCGCCTCAGAAAATCATCCGTTTTTTGAGAGTCCATCCGTCACCGGTGGACGCTTCCTCCTCGATGAGGTGCTATTCACGGAACATCTCCGCATGACCGCAGGTGACCTGACGTATGAACTCGTGCGCGTCGATAACGAACGTGACATCGTGCAAGGGCTACTCGATGGCGAACTCACCGTCTGGGATGATGCCCCATCCGATTTGTGGCGCGACTTGAGCGGACGCGAGGACCTCCAGACGTTTACGGTCACAGGGACGTTTTGGGATATGCTGTTTTTTAACTTCGGCAACCCCAATCGCCCGCAAAGCTACCGCGATGAAGATGGCGAAATCCGCACTGATTTGCAAGATCACCCACTGTTGACCGATCCCGCAATTCGAGAGGCGATTTACTACGGCATCGACAAACAAGCGATCATTGATGTGGCACTCGCTGGCTACGGAACGATCAATCCACCTTCATGTTCCGCTTTTGGGAAGCGTGTGGAGAATGGGGCGGACAGCTGTCCGCCCCATTCTCCACACGCCCTTATACCTTGAACTACCCGTCATTTCGAAGGAGTTCTGCCGGTCTGCCAGCCTGCCAGTGGGACGACTGAGGAATCCCTGAAAATGAAAATCTAATGGTGGAATTTTAGATATTAATTCGTAAATTTCGGAAAAATCTATTACATACTAACAAATATAATGCAAATGAAACAGAATGAAAACAACTACCGGCCCGGGATCTCCCGGCGAAGTTTTATAGGGAAAACAGCTGCTGCTACTGCCGGAATAACAATTATCCCTTCAGGAATTATTAGTGCCAAAGGAAGAACCGCTCCCAGTGATAAGTTAAATATTGCAGGAATCGGAGTGGGAGGAATGGGAAAAAGAAATCTCGAAAATGTACAGAGTGAAAATATTATTGCTCTCTGCGATGTTGATTGGAATTATTCTGAGTCTGCCTTTAAAACATTTCCGAAAGCAAAAAGATATTATGATTACCGCAAGATGTTTGACGAGCTGGGAGACAGTATCGATGCTGTTGTAATAGCCACTCCTGACCATACGCATGCTGTTACTGCCGCTCATGCGATGAAGCTTGGCAAGCATGTTTTTCTGCAAAAACCACTTACTCATACAGTGTATGAATCGAGATATCTTACAGAGCTTGCAAATGAGAAGAAAGTAGTGACACAGATGGGAAATCAGGGGAATTCCGGAGAAGGAATCCGACAGATCTGTGAATGGATATGGGATGGTGCTATTGGAGAGATAAAGCATGTAGATGCCTGGACAAACAGGCCGATCTGGCCGCAGGGACTGGAAAGGCCTCAGGAAATTATTCCTGTACCTGATACTTTAAACTGGGATCTGTTTCTGGGTCCTGCAGAATACAGGCCGTTCCATCCAACTTACACACCCTGGAACTGGCGTGGCTGGTGGGATTTTGGAACCGGCGCCCTGGGAGATATGGCATGTCATATTCTGGATCCTGTTTTTAAGGCTCTGAAACTTCAATATCCATCCGCAGTGCAGGGTTCGTCAACTCAGGTTAATACTGAAAGTCCGCCTGTAGCAGAAATTGTCACCTATGAATTTCCTTCAAGAGCTGATCAGGGGAAAGTGAAAATGCCTGAAGTTACTGTAAAATGGTATGACGGTGGACTATTACCTGAACGGCCGGAAGAGTTGCCTGAAGGAGAAACGCTCGGAAGAGATAATAGCGGCGGATGTATATTTTATGGTTCGAAAGGTAAATTGATGTGTGGCTGTTATGCAAAAGATCCGATACTTCTGCCGTATTCGGAAATGGAGCATTATCAAAAACCGGAAAAAACAATCAGGAGAGTTGAGACAAGTCATGAAATGGACTGGATTAACGCGATCAAAGAAGGGCGGCAGCCCAGC
>CAZSPO010000468.1:0-2426 GCA_964608775.1 uncultured Chthoniobacterales bacterium
AAGCCTATCCGGCGTGGGGTTGGCTGTTGCCGGTGGGGGGAGCGGCGCTTGGGGCGGCATTGGCCAAATGGTTGGTCGTTCGGTTCGCCCCTCTAGCAGCGGGTAGCGGGGTGCAGCATGTCGAAGCCGTGATGCGGGGCGAGGCCGAGCGGGCTCCGTTGGCCGTCATCCCAGTCAAATTTTTTGGCGGGATCCTGGCGATCGGTTCCGGGCTCGCTCTGGGACGGGAAGGGCCGACGGTGCAAATGGGAGCGACCATCGGTGCCGCGATTGCGGGTTGGTGGAAAATGGGGATCGAACATTTGCGGGCGCTCCAGGCTGCCTTGGCGGGGGCCGGGTTGGCCGTGGCATTTAATGCGCCGGTGGGCGGAGCGGTGTTCGTCTTTGAAGAAGTGGCTCGGACCTTTCGGGTGCGGGTGATGCTCCCGACACTCATTGGCTGCGGGGTGGCCATAGCCTTTTCGCGACTGCTCTTGGGGGATCGTGTGGAGTTTCACGTGCCCCCGTTCGCCGCGCCTGGCTGGGAAACGGTGCTGCCGTTTGCCGTTTTCGGAGCGGCGCTCGGCTTGATGGGGGTGTTGTATAACGTGAGCACCGTCCGAGCGCTCGACTGGTTTGGCCGCTTTCCAAGCCTTCGGCCTGAGCTGCGGGCGGCCGTGGTGGGAGCGGTGGTGGGGTTCTTGGGATGGGGGCATCCGCACCTGATCGGGGGCGGGGAAGATTTGAATCAACAATTGCTCGGCACAAATCCGCTGCCGATCGGCGGGTTGCTGCTCCTGCTGGCTGTGCGCTGGGTGGTCGGCCCCTTGAGCTATGCGGCAGGCACTCCCGGTGGGATTTTCGCCCCGCTCCTCGTCGTGGGAGCCGCGCTTGGCGCTTTGGCCGGTGCGGGCTGCGATTATGCGTGGCCCGGATGGTTGCCGGAGGCCCCCGCGATGTTTGCCCTCGTCGGAATGTCAGCCCTTTTCACGGCGGTCGTGCGGGCACCGCTCACCGGGCTGATTCTGATCACCGAAATGACCGGCACCACCGCGCTCTTGATCCCGCTCCTCGCCGCGAATGCCATGGCGCTCTTGGTGCCAACTGCCCTGGGGGCTCCGCCGATTTACGATACGCTTCGGGTCCGAATGTTGGCCGACCCGACATGGAAACATGAGAGTCAAGCGGGTGGGTGATGACAAACCGGGGGCGCTCTTTGTAAGCTGCTCGCTATGACCGATTCCGATTCGACCATGGCCGTGTTCTTGGATTTGGAAAATATCGCGCTCGGTGCCCGCGAGGCGAAGTTTCCGCGGTTCACCATCCAACTGGTCCTCGAACGCCTGCTGCTCAGGGGTCATATCGTGGTGAAAAAGGCTTACTGCGATTTTGATCGTTACAAGGAATTCAAACGCGATTTGCACGAAGCGGCCTTTGAGTTGATCGAAATCCCGCATGTCCGGCAGTCGGGCAAGAACTCGGCCGATATTCGGATGGTAGTCGATGCGCTCGATCTTTGTTACACCAAACAGCACCTCGACACCTTCGTCATTCTGAGTGGCGACTCCGATTTCTCCCCGCTCGTTAGCAAGCTGCGCGAGAACGCGAAGAAAGTGATCGGGGTGGGAGTCAAAAACAGCAGCTCGGATTTGTTTATCAATAACTGTGATAACTTTGTCTATTACGACGATTTGGTCCGGGAAAAAGCCAAGCCGACCTCTCGATCAAGAAAGTCGGAACCGGCAGTGGGAGCGACCCCTCCGCAAAAGGAAACCACACCGGCGAACGGTCCGACTTTAGAACAGGCGTTGGAACAAGTGACCGCTACCCTTCAGGCCCTGGAGGAAGAACGGGGAGCCGAGGACCGGATCTGGGGTTCAATGATCAAGCAGGCCATCCGACGCCGGAACCCAGGGTTCAACGAGCGGGCGCACGGCTTCAAATCCTTCAACGACCTCCTGCAAGCCGCCGCCCAACAAGGGCTGTTGCGGCTGGAGCCCGATGAGAAATCGGGGGGTTACCTCGTCGAGTCAGTCGATTGACTCGTCCCGCCAGGCGGTTCGTAAAGCTTGGCGTATTTGACAAAGACCATGTAAGCCGTGCTCCAAGCGATGAAAAACCCCGGAAAACCGTCGCGCCATCCGCCCTTGAGTAGGTAAGCCCGAAAGAAGCGCCAGGTCGGTCGTGTCAGAACATCCAGGAGCCGAAATGGTCGCCCTTGGTGTTCCTCCACATAACTCCCCGTGTAAGCGATCATTTTCCGAAGATTCGCGTCAATATCGGCATAAGGATAATGAAGCAGGTCGCCTGGCAAAAGCACCGGTCGGTCGCCGGAGAGCAACTCAAGCGCCGCATGCGCCGCAGTCCCTCCCCACCGCCCGGCCTCCCGGCGAAATAAACGGGTGACCCGATCCGGATACCAATCCCCATGGCGAATCCAACGGCCC
>CAZSPO010000468.1:2436-2944 GCA_964608775.1 uncultured Chthoniobacterales bacterium
CAACGGCCCATGAACCAACTGCACCGGGCGAAACAGGCCGCCTCCCCTGCTTCCTCCCGGACGAATCGGCGAATCGCCTCTCCCAACGCCGGGCTGACCACTTCGTCCGCGTCTAAATTCAACACCCACGGCTGGGTCGCCAGAGCGAGCGCCGCGTTTTTTTGCTCCCGAAAATTCGTCCAAGCCCGTTCCTCCACCCGCGCACCGAATCCGGCGGCGACCTTCGCCGTCTCATCGTGGCAATCATTGATCAACACCACCATCTCCTCCACCCAGTCGGCCGCCGACGCCAAACAGCGGCCAAGCTGATGCGCTTCATTCGAGGCCACGCAAATCAGCGAGACCGGCAGGCGATGCGGGGGCGTGTTCATCGGGGCGAATACTGAGTCATCAAGGCCGCGAGCAATTCTTCCACCACCCGCTCCGGTCGAATCGCCGCCATGCACCAGGGGTCGGAGGTGCAAATCCGGGCGTGCGGACTGCAAGTGCAGGGCGAACCGGTCAGCAC
>CAZSPO010000469.1:0-2934 GCA_964608775.1 uncultured Chthoniobacterales bacterium
TGTCCAGCAGCTTCACCGCCGACGCGATCGTGAGGATCGGATGCTGCGGCAGCATCTCGAACAACCGGGCGGCCATCACCGTGCTACCGGGAGTGGTCAGGACACTTTCCCGGTCGCGGTTGACCAGCGCAAAGAGATCGCGCGCCGTCGAAACGGCCTCGCGCGCGATCGTTGCGACCGCTTCGAGGAAGTAGGAGGTCCAGCCCTCCCAATCGCCTTCCGTCCTGACCTCGGCGAGGTGCCGGTAGTACTCGTCGCGGTGCCGCTTGAAGAACAAGCTCAGGTAGAGAAGCGGGGCCGGGAGAAGATTCCAATGCTCCAGCAAGAGCATGACCAGAAGGCGCCCGATCCGCCCGTTGCCGTCGAGGTAGGGGTGGATCGTCTCAAACTGGACATGCAGGAGACCCGCCCGCACCAGAGGGGACAGCCCGTTGCCGTCCGCGTGCAGGTATTTCTCGAAATCGGACAGGAGGTCGGCCAAACGATGGGGTGGCGGCGGCACGAAAGCCGCATTGCCCGGGCGGGTGCCGCCGATCCAGTTCTGGCTGCGGCGGATTTCGCCGGGGAGCTTGTCGGCACCCCTCGCTCCCTGCATGAGGCGGGCGTGAGCCTCATTCAGAAGGCGCATCGACAGGGGCAATCCGTCCGGGTTTCGGAGCTGGTCGCGGGCATAGTCTAGCGCCTCCAGGTAGTTGCAGACTTCGCGAACGTCGGCGTTCTCCGGCACTTTTGACGTGCCTTCAGCCTCGAAGGTCAGGAGATCGACCAAGGTCGCCTGCGTTCCCTCGATCTGGGAGGAAAGGACAGCCTCCTTGCGGGCGAAGCCGTAGATGAACCAGTCGAGCGACGGCACCATCTCACCCGCCAGTTCCAATCGGCGAAGCGCCTCCTCGGCGGCGCGGAGTTGCTCCCGCATCGGCTCGTCAAGTTCGAGAACGGGATCGGCAGGCGGCAGGGGGAACGGCACGAAAGCCGCCACCTCTTCGCCTGCCACGGCGGTGGTTTCGTAGTTGCCGGTGACGCGGGGAGCACTCATTGCGAAAGAAACCTTGCGCAAAATCGAGGCAAAGTAAAGATTTCTTTCTTAGTAGAAAGAGCTGCTAAAGAACTCTTTCGTAAGTGAGGACGGGCGCGCAGAGCATCCCGATGGGAATGCATTAAGTGTCTGCATTAAGTGTCTGTCCCTTTATTGAGTTGAGAGCAAAACCAACATCTCCCCAGACCACCTCTCCATCTTGTCCTTCGTAGCTCGAAGAGTGAAACATGAATCAAAGTGTCTGTCCCTTGATTGAATCGTCCCTTTATTGAATCACCTGCGCAGCCAGTCACTCCTAAATTCTCACACGAGGACACCAAGCCACAAAGAGGAAGCTGCATTATATGATCAAGGTTTTTGACAGGGTGATACTGACTGAGGCTGTCGCTAGCCACGGACTCCAACCCCGGCGTCGGCAGGATGGCGGCCCGGTCAACCAAAGAAGCGATTTTCTGGCAGTAAGAATTTGACAGCGAACGCACGTATGTACATCTTGCTGTACATATGAATGCAATCACCTACACAGCAGCAAGAGAGAATCTAGCATCTACCATGGATAAGGTCTGTGCCGACCGAGATCCCGTCATCATTACACGAAAGAGAGAACAAGCGGTCGTGATGATAGCCCTTGAAGACTATGAGGCGCTCGAAGAAACTGCCTACTTATTGCGCAGCCCCGCGAATGCTAAACGCCTAATTGAATCTATTGAGGCGGCGGAGAAAGGGAGAGTCGAAAGAAAGGACCTCAATCTGAGCCCATGATCCTTTCATTTACTCCGCAAGCGTGGGAGGACTACCTGTATTGGCAGAAAACAGACAAAAAAGTGACCAAGAGAATTCATCTTTTGATCCAAGACATAGCCCGAACACCTCACGAAGGGATCGGAAAGCCAGAAGCCCTCAAGCACAACCTTTCAGGGTATTGGTCGAGAAGAATTACAGAAGAACATCGAATTGTGTACAAAGCTCTGGAATCCGAGATCATCTTCGTACAATTCAGATATCACTATCAGTAAGCGGAACAAGGCGAGGTAGGTAACGCCTACGGCGCACCAACTGTTGGCGTTTTGTACATTAAGTGATTGTCCTTTTATTGAATTCCCTTTATAGAATTTTTCTCGTGCAAATGCGCAACCGCCAAGACCCTTCCTACATCAAATAGATACAAAGGCGAATCGAGGACCGCGAGCTGTCCCATTGGCTTACCCCTGATGAGTTCGACGCCAAGCTGGACGAAAAAACGCCTAAGGCATGCAGGCTTATGCCCGAATTATCAACGCTCATTTTCCTGTGAATTGACTGAGATTCAAGTTAGCATTATTCTACTAATATGATCGTCGATGAATTTCCAGAACTGCAGCAACTCTCGCCTGAGAGAAAATTGGCGTTAGCAGCTGAGTTATTTGAAGGTGCAACCGATGGCGCAACGGAAAATCCTGACCCGGAAATTGTGAAGCTATTGGATGATCGACACCAGGAGTATGAAAACAATTCCGAGTCAGGTTCACCGTGGAGCGAAGTAAAAGCACGTATTCTCGCGAGTCGTGAGGCGTGAAGCGATCTGGACTACTCGTGCCGAAGCAGACTTGCTGCGTGAATTTACACGCAGCGAAGAAGCACTGACTGATTCCGGTACACAGCTCCTGCTGGCGGTGGAAGCAGCGGTCAACCTATTACAACTGAACCCCCGCATGGCACCAAGCTACAGCGGACGCTACCGTCGACTCGTCCTCCGTAACCGCCGATTCGGCATCATCTACATTGTTGAACCCCGTGGCATCATCATCCATGCAATCTGCGATCTCAGGCAGGATCGAGATTCCATCCTTAATCACCTTGCACACTGACCCGAATGGCGCTAAGATAAGGGGACTTTGGGAGGATTTTCGACACCGATT
>CAZSPO010000470.1:0-2928 GCA_964608775.1 uncultured Chthoniobacterales bacterium
TAGAGAAGGGGCGGAGGTATTTCAGGTTGAGTCAAGAATGTTTGCCTGACCCCCTTCCTGCATTGCTCTTCGTGGCTGAAAGTGAGACATCTTTATTCATCTTCATGCGCGTTTCCACCCAAGGGCTCGCGACCGCCCTCTTTCTCGTCGCCTTGTCGGGCTCCCTCCGCGCGGAGGAGGCCCCCGAATTTCTTATCACCACCGGCACGCTAGCGCCGGAAAGCACCTTCGAAATCCGCTATCCCGGCCCGGTTGCACCTCCCTCAGCCATTGGGCAGAGCCAGCCAGTCCCGGCAACCTCCCAGCCGTCCTTGCCCGGAGAATGGCGATGGAGCAGCGAGCGTTCCGCCCTCTTCACGCCAACGGCTCCGCTCCCCCTCGGCGCAGCACTTCGTTTCACCGTGCCCTCGCGACGGCTGCCCGACGGCGCTTCCACCAAAGGCATCATCGCCACCCTCGACACCCCGCCGTTTCAGGTGAGTGCGATCTATCCGTCCGGCGGAGAAAAGGCAGAATTACCCCCCCGTCCCCGCATTCAATTGCTTCTCAACGCCCGAGTGAATCTCGACCCATGGCAGGGCAAGCTGAGCTTTGTCAGTGCCGCCGGCGAACGCATCCCCGCCCGCATTGAGCCCGCCGAGGAGAATGAATATTTCCCGGCCCACCTCGCCCCAGGGAACCAACTGGAGCCATGGGCTGACCGATTCTACCTGGCGCATGGTCAGGCTCCCCCGGTGGAGCCCGGCGTTTACCGGTTGGCCGTCGTGCCAACGGCCCCTCTCGAACCGGGTCCGATTTGGACGTTGGAAATTCCGAACGACCTGCCGGCGGTGCGTGGTCAAAAGCTGCTCGGTAGCGCCTGGGTGTTGGGGGCGGTCCGCCCGTTTCGGGTGGAGAGTCTGACGGCGCGCAATCGATTTGGCGAAGGGGCGAGTGCCGAAATTCGGTTTTCCAAATCGATTTATGATAATGGCTGGGACCGCGACGCCGCCACCGCTGGCGTGTTGATTGACCCGCCGGTGATCGATTGGTCTGTGACCCCAACTTACAACGGGCTGCGTCTCGACGGCCAATTCATGGCTGAAACGGATTACCGCGTCGTGGTGCCCGAAGGGTTTGCCGCGACCGACGGCACGCCGTTTGTGGGGGAGCGGACCTTGGTGTTTCGCATGCCAGCCATGCAACGACGGCTGGCGGTAACCGGTTTTGACGAACCGCAGTTGGCTGGGGGGCGGCGGGTGTTAGATTTGTTAAGCGTCAACAACCGCGAGGTGCGGGTGCGGGTCAAACGGTTGGCGGCATCGGATTTAGCCGCCTTACTCACCCAGTTCGGTGATCGTAATCTCGGCAACGACCAATATTGGGAGACCCAAAGCGAGGGGCGTTTGACCTGGGGCGAAGTTCCCGGTGAGGAGGTGTATAGCGCCGTGCTCGATCTGGCAGCCCCGCTGGATGAGCTGCAGGTCGAGGCCTTTGATGTGGATGCTTTTCTAGGTGCCGACAGCGCGGGGGCCTTTTTCTTCGAAGCCGAAGCGGTCGATGCCCCCGGCAAAATTGGGGTTCAAACCATCAACCAAATCACCGACCTCGGGCTCGTATGGAAGCGGGGGACCACGGAATGGCTGGCCTTTGTCCACTCCTTAAAAACGGGTGAGCCGCTCGCCGGGGTCAAGGTCCAGATGCACGCGGCGGACGGCTCGGTTTTGGCCGAGGGCGTGACGGCAAAAGATGGGTGCCTCACTCTGCCCCGCCCGGCGGACGGCACTTGGTTGATGTTAGAAAAAGGGAGCGATTTACTAGCGACCCGGATTGATGATTATCGGAATGGGGTGCCGCGCTATGCTTTCGATGTGCCGCTGCGATTCGATGATCCTGGGGCGGCGGATTACAGCATTTTGCTATTCACAGACCGCGGCGTGTATCAGCCGGGCGACACGTTACACCTCCGGGGGATTGTGCGGGAATGGAGGGAAGGCCTGTTGGTCCAGCCGACTCGGACAGCGGGCACCCTCTCGGTTTACGATCCGCAGGGGCGGCTGGTGAAAACGCTCCCGGTCACCCTGGATGGTCGGGGGTCGTTCGAGGAGCGGTTCGCGCTGCCGGAGCAACCGTCAGGATTCTATCATGCCCGGTTTGAGGCCGGCAACGGTCCGGACACCGTGGAGGAAGAGAGTTGGCTGGACGAAGAGGAATCTTTCGCCAGCGGCTCGGTGATTTTTCAAGTGCAAGCGTATGAAGCGGCGGCCTTCGAGGTTGGGTTGGTGGGTCAGCCGCCTGTGGCGGGACGGGAAGAGGCGGAGGTGATGTTAACGGCGCGTTATCAGACCGGCGAACCATTGGTGGATGCGGTGGTGCATTGGAACGCCGGGTTGCGAACCGATTATCAAGAGGCCTTGCTGCCTGGGTTTAAATTCGGGGTGGCGGACTATGAAGCGGATTCTTTTCTCGGGGTGCCACAGCCGGTTTCGGACCAACAGGGCGAGGCTGTGCTTGGGGCGGAAGGCGAGTTGGCGGTCCCGCTGCCCGCCGCCGGGTTGCGGGAACATCCGACACCGCTCCGGCTCGTTTTCAGCGCGGAGGTGACCGATCCCTCGCAGCAAACGATTGTGCAGGAGTTGGAGTTTGCCCTCAATCCCCGGGCGGAAGCCCTCGGCATTCGTCGCCCGCGTCGGCAGCTTGTCGCGGGGGAGGCAGCGGATTTCGCGGTGGTGCTGGCCAGCTCAGCCGGGGTGCCGTCGGAGCGAACGGCGACAGGCACTTGGCGTTGTTTGCGGATTCATCGCAACGCGATCCGGGAAGAAACGGCAGGGGGGGGCCACCGATTTGTTCACCAAATCACCACGACCGAGGTGGGTCAGGGAGACTATGCGACGGTGCCGATGGAGGAATCTTTCGGTCAATGGACCTTGCCCGACACCGCGAGCGCCC
>CAZSPO010000471.1:0-2923 GCA_964608775.1 uncultured Chthoniobacterales bacterium
CATCCTCCTCGTGGTCGGACGCCGCCTTGGTCCATGCCAACTATTATCAATTTCAACCGGGGGAAGAAGTGATCCAGCCCCGGGTGGAAGCGCGAATGTTGCTTTGGTGCGTGGCCGGCACGGGAACCCTGCAAGTCGGGAAGAGCTTGTTTCATTTCCAACCCAACCACACCCTTTGGTTGCCATGGGGAACCCCCCGTCATTACGTGGCTGCGAAAGAAAACCCTTTTCGACTCGGCGGCCTGCTCCTGATCCCGTGGCACTCCCGAAAAGTGCCGGTGCATCGAGGAGTTGCGCATTCTTCCAAGGATCCGGTGTCGGGAGTCTGGTATCGCAAAGATGCGGCGGGATTCGATGGTGTCCATTGCGACGCCCTGGCCCCGCAGCACCCGCTCCGATTGCTCAGCGATTACTTGGTCCAACGCTTTTATCATAAATCGGAGGCGCACTCCGATGATCCCCGCCTTTTTGCCGGACTTTTGTTGCGGGAACTCGACGGGTTCCTGGCGAAAACGGCGACCCGGCATCTTTCCGCCACGGTGCAGAAATTGATCCGGTATTGTGACGCGCAATTTCCCGCTCGCCTTTCGGTCGCAACGCTCGCCGCGCAGGCCAACCGCAGTGTGTCATGGGTGGAACGCACCTTTCGCAGCGCCATCGGGTGCGGCCCCAAGGAATACCAGCAGCAGCGGGCCGCCGAGGTCGCCCAGACCCTCCTGGTGCAAACCTCGCTCCCGATTGCGGAAGTGGGACGTCGGGTCGGGTATGACGACGAGTTTTATTTTTCAAAATGGTTTAAAACCCGCTCCGGCCATGCCCCGTCCCACTACCGAGCCCGCTATTCCGGGTGGGGATAAACGGAGGGAACTGCGTCCGGGGCAGATCGCTCTCGGGAAGCGGTCACGGATTGTCAGATGCCCAAAAGATGTGGGGTGGACGTCCCTCGCAAGGATGCAGGCGTTCCCGATCGTAGGCGAGGTCGGTGCGACGGGCGGTCGCCGCGGTCATTCGTTCGCGCAATGGTTCCAAGGCGGATCGATCGCTGGAACGATCTTCGGTTTCGTGAGGGTCTTCCTCCAAATGAAACAACTGTTCCTCATTTGTTTTGGGGAACCAGAGATATTTCCACGCGCCCGCCACAATCCAGAGATTGTGGAGCGACCCACCGCATTCGCCGAAAAGATGATCGCGCGAAGGCAGAGGGGAAGCTTGTCCAAGCACGGTCGGCATGAGGCTGCGCCCGTCCATTGACGTGGGAACCGGGATGCCCGCGAGATCCAGCAGGGTGGGGGCAATGTCTTCCCAACAAACCAGATCGTGGCAACGCCCCCGGACAATCGGAACGTTGTAACCGCTGAGGAAAAAGGGAACGTGCGCGGAAGCCTCGTATCCTCGGGATTTGCCGAAAAGTTGGTGATCCCCAAGCATTTCGCCGTGGTCAGAACTGAAAAGGACGTAGAGCGGTTCCTTCACACGGGGGTTGCCGTATTCCATCCAGCGTTCCAAGACAAAGGCGATGCAGTCGTCAATGTGATTGATAAGAGCAAAATAAGCGGCGCGCGCCCGGCGAATAATGGCGGGGTCGAAGGGACCGATAGCGGAAGCGGCATTCACCGGTGGCTGGTCATTCTGGAAAGCGGGAGCCCATTTTCCTACCGTGGCATCTCCCACCTCCTTTTGGAGATAACGCTCGAAGTAATCACGGGGCGGCACGAGCGGAGGATGAGGATGCGTAAAGGAAAGATGGAGGAAGAAAGGGGCAGATGGATCACGGTCCTCGGTGAGGAATTTCACGGCTTCAGCGGCGAGCCAGTTGTTATGATGCCATCGCTCCTCAAGCGGCCAAGGGAGCGCAAGGCGACCGTTGCTATCGATGCCATGGCCGTGTGGATGATCGTTTACGCCCTGACTCCGGAGCCAGCGGACGTAGTCATTACGATGCTGCCAGGTCGAGGTAGGGCGCCAGTTCGGGGTTTCGCTCAACACCATGTGGTCAAATCCATAGCGCTTTCCTTGCGGATGCATGTGGAGTTTGCCCACCAACTGAGTTTGGTATCCAAACCGGCCCAATTCAGCCGGCAGGGTGGTGGGTGGATCCCATTCCAATCCGTCTTGGTAATGGCGCAGGCCGTGGCTCTCCGGGGATTGACCAGAGATCAAGGTGCGCCGAGCGGGGATACAGACCGGACAGGTCACATAGCCGCGGGTGAAATTTACTCCGCTCGCTGCCATAGCATCGAGGTTGGGCGTTTCGAGCATTCGGTTGCCATTGATGCCAAGGGCATCGTGACGTTGTTGATCGGTGGTAATGAGGAGCAGGTGAGGGCGGGAGGATGACATGATATTAATTCGCGCAAATCACCTGGAGATGCGATGATGCCCGCGATGGTCGACTCGAAAAGGCTTTGCGCCGACCAAGGCGTATCCTCAGCGATCCGCGACGGCAGCTTATGCTAGCATAAAGCCTTGGCGGGATCAATTAAATAAGTCTGTCCCGCCGGTTACAATCCGACTCTGGTTTTGGATCCCGGTGTCGTTTTTTTCTTGCGAATTGGTGATCGAATTGGATCGAATTGGAATCTTACAGGCATGAGTGAAGCGTGTTTGGAATGGATGCGGAATCAATCCCAATACCTAGTCGATAGCTTTTCGCTGAACACGATCGCGCTTGGGTGAAGTCAGTAGCAAATTTGCCAGCTTGGCAACCAGATCAACGTTCCCGATATATCGGTTAGTAACTACCTTCTACGTAGAAAGAGGTGGGGAAGACTCCGGCCAAATCACTGAAATCTATCGCGAGTGCTGCTTGCCCAAAGGGGTCAGCCCAAGTTTTCATGATTTTTTTGCTTGCCGATGCTCGAGATCTCTGAAGGTTTTTGTGTATGGCGCGTCGTGTTCGAGTCGAATTTCCTGGGGCGGTTTA
>CAZSPO010000472.1:0-2907 GCA_964608775.1 uncultured Chthoniobacterales bacterium
TGGAGTAGCCCGGCCACGAAACGGTTGCATGGCGATTACCGGAGGCCTTCCAAGATCCGCGCGGCGATCGCGGCCGGAAGCGGATAATAACCATCTTTGAGGACGACTTCCTGCCCCTGCTTGGAAAGAACGTAGCGCAGAAACTCAAAGGTCAACTTATCCAATGGCTCGCGGGGGTCGCGGTTCACATAGACGAGCAACTGTCGCGCCAGCGGGTAACTGCCGTCGAGGCAGTTTTCCAGTGTAGGCTCGACGTTATCGACTCGGATTGCCTTGACGCCCGAAGTGGCGTAGCCAATTCCGGAATAGCCAATTCCCGCGAGGTCTGACCCAATCCCCTGCACGACCGAGGAGGAGCCCGGTTGCTCTTTCACATTGGCGGAAAAATCCCCACCCGACAAGGAGACCTTTTTAAAAAACCCGTAGGTGCCGGAAGCACTATTCCGGCCATAGAGACTGATCGCGCGCCCCCCCAGACTGCCCCTAATCCCAAGCTGGCTCCACTCAGTAATTGGCCTGCCGCCTTTGCGGTAGGTGACGGAAAAAATGGAGTCGATCTCCTGCGAGGAAATGCTTGCAAGTGGGTTGTCCTTATTGACGAAGATCGCCAGCGCGTCGATTGCTGTGCCCACTGCTGTTGGCTTGTAGCCAAACCTTGCCTCGAAGGCATCGATTTCCGAGCCCTTCATCTCGCGGCTCATCGGCCCGAGCTGCGCCGTGCCCTCGATCAATGCGGGCGGTGCGGTGGAAGAGCCCTTGCCCTCTATCTGGATGTTCACATTAGGGTAAATGGCCTCAAAACCTTCCGCCCAAAGCGTCATTAAGTTGTTCAGCGTATCCGAGCCAATCGAGTTCAGATTTCCCGACACCCCCGAAACAGGCCGGTAAACCGGTAAGTTCGGATCGATGCCCAGTGATTCGCCATTTCCGGCCTCGGTGCTCGCATGGAGACCGACTGCGCTGACGTAGACGAGGAGGGCCGACGTGATAAAACCGCGGTGATTAGATATTTTAAGCATATCGGCTTTTGTTTTCGTACAACGTGGCGACTTTTTAAATCTAAAACCATAAAATTTTCGAAATTATCCAATGAAGTTTCGATAGCGTGAAAGTACTGCTACAATTTGGTTAAGATAGCGGTTTTTACCGAGGCACAGGCAAACTTTGCCCGGGTGGTGAAGAAGCTTGAGACGCCGTGGAAGCCGACGAAAAAAATCAGAAGCGGTAAGCGAGCTGCAGGTATCCGAAAATGGTTTGATCCGGATCCGGGGCTTGGGGGTTGTTTTTCGTGAATTCGCGGTGGAGGAAGAGCGAGGCCCCCGTTTCTAACTCCCAACGATTCGTGAGATCATAGGTAAAGCGGCTGTCGAAGACATGCCCGAGAAACGAGCCGGATTGGCCGAGGGGATCGCGTTGCCGACCGATGATGAAAGCATCCGTCTCGGAGGCTAGAAAGGCGGCGGAGTAGGTCACGCGAAATGTGGTCTTGCGAGTGGGCACCATTTCCAGGCGGAGCCCGGGGGCGCTGAGGTTGGCAGGGGTAAGCGGTCCGTGCAGGCTGGTGTTGTTGAGATCGGTGCGTCGCCCGCCGAAGAGGCGCTCGTATTGGTCGAAATTGCCGTCGTTGGGATTGTCGTCGCCGCTGGCCCAATACCACTGAAAGGCGAGATTTGGCTGCCATGGGTGGTCGAACGTATAGCCGATGCGGAGGAGGAGCATGCTGGCGAAGACGTCGAGATCGGTCGTGTCGGTTGGTCTACTGGAGGCCCGCCGGCTGCCGAAGCGCAGGGCACCTTCAATGTCGTAGTTCCAGGTGTTTGGGCTTTTTTGGCGATAGATGCGGAAGCCGGGGGTGAGGTAGCGACGATTCGGCGACTCGTTGCCGTGGGCGTCGCGCTCATATAGTCCGTAGACGAACCCTTCGGCCCAGGTGTCGGGCAGGAGTTCGGGGAAGGCATCGGCCTTGCGGTAGTGCAAGGCGTAGATGATTCGGTTGAACTGCTCTTTGTCCAGCTCGTGTTCGTTGTCGAGGATTTGATCGAAGCGGTTGGGTTGCCGGTCGAGCGGTGAAACAACGAAGGCGTGCCATTCATCCTTTTTTGAGTTTTTCAGGCTGAGATGGGCACCCGTATAATTTTTAATCACGTTGGCAAAGGAGACCCGCTCGATCTGGCGCTTGGACCCGATGCTGACGGTCTGGCGACCAATTTTGACGGTGCCGCGATAGTCGCTGCCGAGAAAATCGGCGACGGGTAGCTGAACGTAGACCTGGAGAAAATCGGCGGTATTGACATAGCTGCCGGAAATAGCACTGCCGGAATCGGTTAGGTAGGAGCGGCTGTCCTGGATTTCGATGCCGGCAGCCCACTTCTCACCGACTGCTTTGAGGTGAAAGAGGCTGCGCATGAAAAAACCCTGGTCGCCGCCATTTTTATTGGAGCGGAATTGCCCGTCGAGGGTTTCATAGCGTCCGCGGATTTCGCCGCTGAACTGCCAGTCGACGGGTGCGCGCTCCGCCTGGAGAAAAGCGGTAACCCCCATCAGACCGGTGACCATTCCCAGCAGCGTGCGGGAAAGGCAACGAGTGGCGGGAGCGGTTTTGAGCACCGCAACTATTGCATGCCTTGGTGCGTTGGCCGAGCCAAATGATTCCGGCGACTTGCACGGTTGGTTGGGGACTTTTTTTTTGGCCATAGGGGGACAGCGGGAGGATTCATCTCAAACGCGCACGGTAGCGAAGCGTCGGGTAAAGCGGGCCAGGGCGGAGTAAAAGGGGTGCAGGTCATCCGCGGCGAGGAGGGTGTTGCTGAATTTCGGGACCCATTGGGTAAAGTGTTCGCGGGCGAAGCGGTGGAACTGTTGGCAGAGGGCTGCGGCGCGCGCGGGGTCGTCTCTGCCGATGCTCTG
>CAZSPO010000473.1:0-2900 GCA_964608775.1 uncultured Chthoniobacterales bacterium
GTCTTCAACTCTGAATAATCTAGGACGCAGGAGTTCATTTTTTCTTAGCTAACGTCGCGCATCACTCGCCGAAGGAGCCTAAGCGACTGAAGGTTGAGTGCATGCGCCTTGTTAGCATTATTCTCTTGAGGGGTATATAGAAGCATTCGGATCAGTCGGCAATACGTAAATCACTCCCGTGTGAGGATGCCGAAATTCAGCGCCCGGTTTGAAACCTCTCAGGTCAATAACTCTGGCCGTTGGCGCGGTGTAAAATCCTGGGTGACCCTTCACAGGTTCGATGACCTCATACTTCGGGTGAGTTTCTTTCATACGACTGGAACCCTTCGATGACGAGGGCTCTACTGGCCCGGCGTTACCAAAAGATGCTTGTGTAATTAGAAAAATAACTACGAGAAGGAGGAATGGTTGGGACAGCTTCATTTTATGCTAACGTCGCGCATCACTCGCCCGAAGGAGCTTTAGCGACAGAGTGTTGAGTGCATGCGCCTTGTTGGGCATTTTGTATTCCATTTTTAAACAAACTTTAATTTGGAATTGGTGAAGTTCTACCACAAACTTCGCGCGCGATACAGGAGAAATCTTTCGAATTCAACGGGTGGAAGGCTATCTGAAAGGCCATATTAAGTCTTGGTAATATCGAATTCACGTATTAGACGATGTTGGCCTGCGTCGTCATATTCGATGACCCGCCATTCAAGAGCTTGGTTCCAGTAGAGCAATAGGGAATGACAGCTTGGGGCAACATCTCCCAGAATGCGAGTGAAGTATCTAGTCGTATGAAAATCTTGTTGCGACGGCTCTGTCTTATTGTGAGTCACGGGGTGGTTGTGATATTGAAGAATCTCATCGCAGCCTAGGCGATGGAAATGATTTCGCCATTTGGCGATGTCGTCGCTGTTGGAACATCGACGGGGTGACCCGATTGTTGCAGTTACACGCTCAGCGATTCCTTGGCGCATAAAGCATGTAACGAAAATTTCGCGCTGCTCATGGTGCATCCCAACTGCAAGAGCCTCCTCCAGCCGGTGCAGTGAAAGCCCACGAAGCTCATATGCGTCTTTGAATCGCTCACCATGTTTGCGACGGGGGTAGCGGTGGTAAATTTCCGCGACCCTCTTCTTGAGCTTTTCAGCCTCGGCGCCGAGGATTGCCAATCTGGAGCACTCCCCAGCATATGAGCTTGATGCTGCTTTCCGGATGCCGTGAAGAAAAAGTCCCCCAAATATTGCTACAGGAATGCTAATTAAAATGCCAAGCGGTCCGAAAATTAGAATGCAAGCTAGCAATGCCACGGCGAAACTTCCCACTGCGTTTTGGGTGAAGTGGGTTTGCCGGATTTTGGCAGCTTCATTGTAGAGCTTATCGAAGTGTGACATCACGTAATTTGCCCAACGACAGACCTCAGGCACCTCCTGAGCGCCAGCGATGGAGGTTGTCCTGCAGGTTATTGTTAGCCCTCTACATTGAACGTGAAAAAGTGATTGAGATCTTTCGAAACTGCCACAGCACGATTCGGTATCCAAAAGACGTCACCATTTTGTTCGTAGAGTATGTTTTGGCAATTGGGGCAGCATGTGCCGCCCTCGGTGAACTTGAGGTGATGAAAAGTGTGATGGCATTTGGGGCATTCAGCGCTGAACGCATTCGCCAAATTCTGTTCTGCTTGCTGCCGAAGACTCGCGGGGTTGTATTTTTGAAAAGTTGCCTGAATACTGGCTATTACACCTCCAATGAGAACCATTAAAGCCAGTATTCCGCCGATGTAGGGGATAAAAGCAATAACTATTGCCAATATTATAGATGCCGCAATCCCACATCCAAGGATCGGTGTCTTCTTGAGTGCCTTCATCTCTGCTTGAATTGCGGCTTCGTTAGCACTGCTCGATAGTCCTGCAGAGCGTCTTGCATGCCGACAATTGTCCAAGAATATACTCACCTCAAATTTGCAGCTCGGACATTTCGCATCGTCCATGCTGCATTTTTGCCGGCATTTTGGACACCCTCGATAAAACTCTAAATCGGGAAAGTAATCGCGAACTTTTCGCCACTCCGTTTCATCTTTTTGAATGAGACTTGTGTTCAAACCGATGCGTCGCTGAAAGTATAGGTTTTTGACAACATCCTCAGAAACAGGCCTTCGGTATCGGCTTCGTTTAGCGAGTAATAGAACTGCATAATCTCAGGTGTGCAATCGATGTCAGGGCTAACGTCAAAGGACAGGCGCGCCGTTAGGCGTTGCCTGCTCCGCCTTGTTCGCTTTGTTGTTTAATTACCAGCTTCGCGTATTCCGATCCACGCCGAGTGAGTTCATAAACTGCGTAGGAAGAATGTTGGTTTACCATCTTGATAAACCCGCAGGCCTCGAGCATATCCATATCGTCGCTGAGGAAACGAGGGTCTTCGGCTTGGATCGCCCCACTGTTTCCGAACTGCACTCCGGTGCCGTCTGGAAGGGTGATTAGGTTCTTCTCGCCGCTGTCTTCGAAATGAGCAAGTGCCGCCATCGCAAATTCTGAGAGAGACGAGTCCGGTGTTAAAATGGAGGTCAAATGACTGAGCGAATCCAGGCGTGACATGACCTGAGCAAGAGTCCCATTCGCAGCTCGAATCTCCGCAAGAATGGTCTCGTGGTCTTCCCTCAGCAGCGTATCAACCTCAGTTGAGAGGTGGTAAGTATTCGAAATCAGTTCCTTGATCTCTTCATGTCGGTGGTGTTCCAGCCAATCCATGAACTCCTGACGCTTGATCTCGCCCTGCCCGCGCCTTTCGGCGACGAAAAGGCCTATGAGCTGAGTGATTGTTGCTAGTGCGGTTAACGGATCCATTGCGGTATTTTTTGAAGCGAACGTGAAGGTCTGGCACGGCGCGTTAGCGACGTTGTCCAGCACCGCCTTGTT
>CAZSPO010000474.1:0-2897 GCA_964608775.1 uncultured Chthoniobacterales bacterium
GGCTGAGGATTTTATCTGCTAGGGTCTGGAGCTCGTCGCTGTAGTGTTGGAGGGTTTGGAGTTCCTGAGTCCAATGTTCGGCGAGTTGTAAAAGCGGGCCGGGCACAGCGAAAATGGAGTTTACAAATTCGGTGGATTCCTCGGCTTCCCCCCAGAGGGAGGCTCCTCCCAATTTCCGCACGCATCGCTCCAGCGGTGTGCGCAAATTAGCAATGGTTGCTTCGAGTTCCGCCAGTCGTTCGGTCTGCTCGCGTGCTTGGGAGGCGAGCATCAGCAGATTTTTGGTGATGGCGACCAGATGCTGACCGTTGTGAGCGCCCTCGACCGCATTTAAAAGGGGTTCGTTTAGTTCCACCTTTCCCGCTGGTGACACCGCGATTTTGGCAGGGTGTTTTTTTGGGCCGCTGGCGATTCGAGTGTAGATTTCTTGGAAGGCAGTGGCCACACGGGCGGGGGCGTGGTCGGTTTTGATTCTACGATGGGCTTGGTCTGCGAGGGTTTGGATGGCCTCTGGGTTTCCCAAAGCGATCAGGAGCTGCTCGGCAAAGTCTTCCGGGGAGGGGGTTGCTGCGAGAAGCCCGCATTGGCCTTCCTGGAGAAGTTCGGGAAGCCCGCCGACTCGGGCGGCCACCACGGGGGTGCCGGTGGCCATGGCTTCCAATACGACGAGTGGTTGGTTGTCTTCGTGTGCTGGATGGAGATAGACAGAGGCTGCCGAGTAGAGTGAGGCGAGCGCTTCGGGCCCCTTCAAGACGCCGAAATACTTGGTGGGAAGCCCTGGCGGAATATCAGGCTGACCGGAGCCGAACGCCAGGATGCCGATGGGCTGGCGGCTTCTCTCCATCGCCTTAGCCACGGCAGCCACTCCGGTCGGCACCCCTTTTCTCGGGTCCTTCAGATTCTCAGCTCCCATTGCAACCCAGGCGATGCTCGGGTCAAGCCCGAGTTTGCGGAGGGCATCAGCTCGGGGCATACGAGGCCAATCCTGGACATTGATCGGGTAGGGGATGACTTGAATTGGGCAGTCAACAAAAACCCGGCTGGAACGAGCCTGTGCCGCCATCCAGTCGGAGGGGGCGGTCACGAAAGGGGGGGCATTGGCTGTCCACTGCCGACGCTGAGCCAACACGAGGGGAGGCACGGCATGGAGCAGCTCGGGGAGCTGTGGACAGGCCGCGCAAGTCTCGCGAAAACGACGGCAGCCCATGGTGTAGTGACATCCTCCGGTGAAGTTTGCTTCGTCATGCAAGGTCAAGACGGAGGGGGGAAATGGGCGGTTCCTCCCAGGGGGGAGAAGCCAGTTGTGAACCCAGTGTAGGTGGAGCACGTCCGCCTTCATGGTTTCCCAACATTTGAATTCGCCGACCCAAGGCGTGGTAAAATAGTTTCGGTCCCCCTGAGTTGGCAAAACCTGGGAGGTCCAGAGCCGATTCAACCAGAGGGCCTCTTTCGCTGCTCCGGACTCGGCGGTGATGTGCTCCAGTTCGAGGTCAACTCCATGTGCCCGCAGCGCCTTAATGATGCGATCAGCGGCAATGCCCGCACCGCCGAGGGGACTCGTTGATGCGTGAACAACTTTCATCCGAAGTGCCTGGTTGAGCATGGATCCGGCCATCGGTCGAGGCCGAAGCGGGCGGGGTCTGCCGCCGTCAGCCCGTTGGGAGCTCCTCTACGGCTTTCAGCACGACATGGCCTGCATCGCTGTTGGCGAATGCCTGGTGAATTGCGGCATACAGCTCTGGGCGGAAAGCGGCATCACAGGTGACTGCGCAGCGGCTCAGACACGAGCTGACTAGGGCGGGTGCTTCGGCATGGCGCCCCATGGCAGCCAAGTGCAGAAGTCCATTTGTTAACACCCTGGCCCGTCCGAATTCCGGCAGGCGGGGGAGTGCCCAACTGTAGGCCTCGCGTATTTCCCCGGCTGGGAAAGAGTCTGGGGAGATCGGTCGATTGACCTCTGGCGTTTTGGTGCAAGCAAAAATGACGCTACACGAGTAGGGCACTTGCTCAAGTAGCTCGAAGCAATCTCGGTAACGCCACATCACCAGGACGTTTGTGGCAATAATCGCTTCATGCCAGCCGAAGTCCTGTTGGACGAGCACGCTGCGTCCTTCCATCAGCCTGCCAAAAAATCGCCCCACGATCCGGTCGGCCAGCTCCCACGATTTCATGGCGTCCACAAAGAGGAGTTCCACTGGCTCGGTCTCGTCTGAGACCGGGCGTGTTAAGTCTTGCGAAACGACATCGGCCAAGTCCTGGTATCCCTTCAGGCGTTCGGCGACCAATGGGAAAAAGTGCTCCCCGACTTCGAAGGTGCGGGTGACTCCCACTTGGTGGGCGATGGGAGACATCCAGGCTTCCCACAAGAACTGATCAATACCGATGACAGGCTTCGTGGCTCCGGGCTGAAACCCCCGTTCGCGCAATCCTTCACAAATGGCTTGGGTGGTTGCCCCCATCCAGATGCCGAGGTCGACAATCTTGCCCTGCCCGGAATAGACCTCTTTTGCATAGCTTTTCAGCATGGCAAGCTCATACACCGTGGTCATCGCTGCCGGCCCCGTCTCTTCCGGTGGCCGGTCGTGTCGGATGGTGGCGTAGACTTGGGGGAGGTTTCGAATCCAATCGGTGAGGTTCATAAATGATGCAATCGTTGGAGTCTGGCCTGGAGCTTCAGCGCCACTGCGGCGTTGGCGAGCACGTGAGGATCCTGCCACGGGATTTCGAGGGCAAGGAGAATGCTGGCAAGCAGTAATCCCTGCGAATGCGGCACCCGGATCGCTCCGGTATTCTCTTCGCCGAGCGGACTTTGAAATTTTTCCCCCAGCCAACAGTCATACAACGCCGTGGCTCCGTAATCAAAATAGCGGCCCCCATGCAGATTCGGCAAATTCACA
>CAZSPO010000475.1:0-2893 GCA_964608775.1 uncultured Chthoniobacterales bacterium
AGAGGCCCTCTCCGACCGGGTTGATTGGGCGCATCACCGAAAGTTGCGAAAAGTGTGGAGAGAGGAGGAAGCCGACGGAGCCTCCGGCTCCCGGTGGAACGCGACCTTGGAAGTCGGCGCTCCCCAATCCAGATTGCAATCATGAGAGATGCACCCGGGTTGATTCCTCATTGTGCCGGAGGCTTGCAGCGGGCGGAGCGCTTTCGCAGAATGCCCCGATGCTTTCTTCTCCGCTTCAAATCGTCGTGTTGGATGCCGGCACGATGGGGTTGCCCGATGCCGCTTGGGATTCCTTGCGGGAGATCGGTTCCCTCACGCTCTATCCCAACACCCCGCACGAGGATGACGCCTTGATTCTCGCCCGCAGCCAGGGAGCGCAGGTGGTGCTCACGAATAAAGTGCCACTGCGGGCTCCCGTGCTGGCTCAAGCCGGAGCGCTCGCACTCGTTAGCACCCTAGCGACCGGATATAACATCATCGATCTTGAGGCTGCCAAGGCGCGGGGAATCGTCGTCTGCAATGTCCCGGCTTACAGCACCCCGGCAGTGGCGCAACATACTCTGGCCCTCTTGTTAGAGCTCACCAACCGGGTCGGTCTGCATTCCGACGCTGTCTTTGCCGGGGCCTGGACACGGTCGGAATTTTTTTATTTTTGCGAACGCCCGATCATCGAGCTCACCGGACGCACGCTGGGCCTGGTTGGGTTCGGCGAAATCGCCCGGGCCGTGGGCCGGATCGCTTCGGTCTTTGGCGTTCGCCTTCTGGCTTTTCGCCGTCAACCGGATCACCCGCCTGATTTCGGGCCATTCGCTTGGGCGAGCTCTCTCGATGAGCTTTTTGCGGAAGCTGATTTTGTCTCACTCCATTGTCCGCTCACTCCGGAAACCACTGGGCTCGTGAATGCCAAGCGGTTGGCCCAAATGAAACGCACCGCCTTTCTTATCAACACGGCCCGCGGTCCGTTGGTGGATGAAGCGGCCCTTGCCGAAGCCCTCCGGGCCGGTCGCCTTGCGGGAGCCGCGCTCGATGTGGTGTCGAAGGAGCCGATGGAGCATGCTAACCCGTTGTTGGACGGGGTTCCCAACCTGATCATTACCCCCCACAACGGCTGGGCCAGTGAGGAAACCCGCTCCCGCCTGTTAACGCGCACGGTCGAGAACATCCGCGCCTATCAGCTTGGCAAACCGACCAATCGCGTGGGTTGATTCGGCATTAAAAGCGATCTCCCCAGTTTCATCTTAAGAGCGGAAGAGTCATGCGATTCGGGGGCCGGATCACCCTAAAATCAGTCGTGCAAGAATCTCGCCAGCCAAGTATGCATGACTCGCGCCCTTATTTTTGCGGCCTCACGGATTGTGCCGCCCCGTTTGGGCTTTTCTAATATTCTTGATATGGGGGACCCAGGGCGACGCTTGTTCCTCGCTCTGCCCTGGGCTGGCTTTTTCTAGGCCGTTGGCCTGCAGGAAGCAATCGCCTCACTCTCGGAATTCCCAAAGGCATTGGGGGTATTCCCTGCGTCATCGATATTCTCCGGCGATTTAATTTGATTCCGAGGAAATTTGTGATGGCGCGAAGTTTAGTAAAAGGCCGATAGCCAAAGAGAGGGGGCGAACGACTTCCAAATGGTGCGCGATACAGGGTTCGAACCTGTGACCCCTACCGTGTCAAGGTAGTGCTCTACCACTGAGCTAACCGCGCCATTGAAAGCCCGTAAGCTATCCCGAGAGAGCAGGGGCGCAACTGGAAATTGGGGTTTCTCGGCAAAATCGGCGAGAAAACCTCTTGCCCACTTTCCTGCTGCCGGCAAATGCCCGCCAAAAATTGCCCTTTAAAAGGCAGCACCCTGGGAGGGGAAGATCTCCCCTATCTTGGCTGCCCCGCGCCCGACTCGTGGATCCTGGGGCGCTGAAGGGCCGGGGAGCGATTTGTTGAGCCGGTCAGGAAGCTGGAGGGCGTTCGTCTGGGGAGGCGAGGGCGTGGAGTCTGGCAGCGGGATCAAGGTCGCCGTAGCCGAACCCGATTTTGTGATCGCGATAAAGGGTGATGGCGACGTCGCGATTGACCCGAATGGCTTGTTTCAGAGCCTCGGGCTCTTTCTCCGCATAGACCATCGTTTTCCAAGAATAGATATGCTTGGGTTTGTGAAGATCGCTGTTGGCGACAAAGGGGAGTTTTTTCAGGCCGACCGGGTTGTAAATATCGTCGCGGTTGGCAATCTCCCAGGCGTCGAGCAGGGGGGCGTATTTCTCAATATTTTCCCAAAAATAGAGCGTGTCTTTGCCCCAGGTCGTTTGGAATTCGTGCGGATGCGAGGCGATCGCCAGAGCGCCCTGGGAATGGATTTCCCGGATGGTCTCGACAATCGAAAGGCTGGGATCAATCGGAGCTTTCAAATCGACCGCCAGCAGGTGGGCGCTGGTTTTTTTGGTGTAACCGTCTTTGTTAAACTCCAGCCCAATCATCAGCAACATTTCGTAGTTGCGCCAGGCCCGCTTTTTCTCCGCCTCGATCACTTCGAAATATTCGGCCACTTTGTCGAGCGTGAGCACGAGACCGCTGAGGTTGGCGATTTTGCCAATAAATTTGCTCGGATCACAAAAATGATCTGTGATGCAGAGAGCATCAAATCCGCGTTGACCGTAGAAATCGACCAGCTCGCGGACCGTCATTTTACCGTCCGAATAGACGGTGTGCGTGTGGAGATCACAGAGGAGAAGTTTTTTTTTACCGGGAGCTGGATTCGCGCCGGGGCTGGGGGCCAGTTGACGGGGCGGAGCGTTATCGGGCGCGGCCTGGGCAAGAATAAACCGGGCGATATCGAGCGAGGCGGCGGGGCGACTGAGCGGGGCGAAGTTTTCGAACCACCGCCGCCAGAGCGCGGCATCGTCAGCGC
>CAZSPO010000476.1:0-2889 GCA_964608775.1 uncultured Chthoniobacterales bacterium
TCCGCCTTGATTAAATGTCGGAGATAAGCGCGGCTGAACGTCCGGCAAGCCGGGCAGAGGCAGCCCCGTTCGATTGGTCCCTCGTCGTGACGATACCCGGCATTTTTGAGATTCAACGTCCCGGCCTGGGTGAACGCCGTCCCGTTGCGGGCGATCCGGGTCGGCAACACGCAATCGAACATATCAATCCCGCGGGCCACGAGTTCCAGCATTTGCGGCGGGGTGCCGAGCCCCATGCAGTAACGCGGTTTATCCTCCGGCAACCAGGGGGCGGCATGCTCAGCCGCTTTGAACATCTCCTCCTCTGGCTCACCCACACTCACTCCGCCAATGGCATATCCATCCCAGCCCACGGCCACGAGAGCCTCCGCGCTTTCCCGCCGGAGATCCGCATAAACGCCCCCCTGCACAATCCCAAAATGCAGCCGCCCCCGCAGATCGGCCTGTGCGTCGCACCAAGCGCGGCAACGTTTCGCCCAACGCAGGGTGCGCACCCACGATTGCGCGGCGTAATCCCGGTCGCACGGATAGGGCGGACATTCATCGAAAACCATCGCGATATCCGAGTGGAGTGTGTGCTGGATTTCCATCGCGGTCTCGGGCCCCAAAAAACAGGGAGCCCCATCGATGTGACTCTGGAAATGGACGCCCTCCTCCGTGATTTTTCGCAGGCGTGCCAGGGAGAAGACTTGGTATCCGCCGCTATCGGTCAAAATCGGCCCGTCCCAGCCCATGAACCGGTGTAGTCCGCCGAAGGGGGCGATCACTTCGAGCCCGGGGCGAAGGGCGAGATGGTAGGTGTTGCCCAGGAGCACCTGGGTTTGCAACTCCTTCATTTCCCAGGGAGCCATTGCTTTGACCGTGGCCTGGGTGCCAACCGGCATAAACACCGGCGTTTCGATCATGCCATGCGGCGTCCGCAGCGTGCCGGCCCGGGCCAACCCATCCTGAGAATCAAGGGTAAACATGATCAGAAACTGTGAACCTCGGGGAGCCAATCCTGCGGCACAAGCGAAAAAAGGGGTCAGTCCAAGATTCCATAACTCCCGGTTGTTAATCAGCCGCATGAAACGCTTGTAGAAGGAGGATGCCGTCGGTCGGTTGGCCAGCACATCCATCTGAACCCCTGCCGTGCGGGAATCGTTGCCCCGGGTGCGATGCCCGTATACCCTGACGCTGGATTTCACAAAATCTCCCCCCCCGTGTCACCGATAGGCCTTTGTTGAGGCGGCGCTACTTGGCCACGCACCGTTGGATTGCAGGACGACTGAACATTGGGGGAACCGGCTCGGTCCACACTCTCGTCAGCCGTCGTCACCGTGGATCGCTTGATTCCGGATAGATGTTAGGAAGAATTGAAAACGCCAGTTTAGGAATCTTGGACTGACCCGAATGGCCCTGTTCAAGAGGGCGAGTTTGGTCCAGGCTTGGTGCCAAGACAAGGGGCTTCCGATTCCCAATAAAGACACGGGAGCTTACAGCCGAGGTCGCGGACGATTGGGTATGGAATTTCTCGATGGGGCCAGTGTGCGAATCAATGACCATCCCAATGTGCGGATTAGGCCCGCGGACACCTACCAAGGACACGTGGTCAAATCAATCGACGGAAGTTCCATGTCGCTCGACAACACCGAGGCAAACCAAAAAGAATATCCCCAGCCTTCCAGCCAAAAAGCGGATTGTGGCTTTCCTGTGATGGGGATCATGGGCGTGCTCAATCGCGCCTATGGCGGGTGGGAAGATTTTGTCGAAGGCAAGCAAAGTGCGCATGATGCGTCGATCTTTCGCAAGCTTTTGCATTGTTTTAATGCGGGCGACATCCTTTGTGGAGACCGTGCGTTTTGCACCTACGAAATCATGGCAACGATGCAGAGCAAAGAAGTGCACTGCGTGATGCGTCTTCATCAAGCCAGACATCGGGTGTTGAGCTGGCGAAAGGGCAAGAAGATTGGAAGCAATCAGCGGCTGGTGACCTGGCAAAAGCCGGACAAACGCCCCTTGGACAGCATGATGAGCATCGAGGATTGGGAGTCGCTTCCCGAGGAAATGACGATTCGTTTGATTCGCTTTGAGTTCAAGGATCGTGATGGGAAAAAGCGGCGCATGGTGCTGGACCACAACCCTGCTCGAAGTTGACCGGTATGAGTGGCCTGATGTGGCTGCGATATACGCTCAACGCTGGGATATCGAATTGCGACTGCGTGATGTGAAAACGACCTTGAAAATGGATCATCTGCGGGTCAAAACTCCCGAGACGGCGAGAAAAACTCTCAAAATGAGCCTCATCGCTTACAACCTTATTAAAGCCGCTTGCCAACAGGCCGCTCACCATGCGGATGAGAGTGTGGGGTTGATAAGTTTTAACCCGTCTTTCTCAACTGACGGTGTTGATCATTCGCCAAGGCCCATAAAATTAAGGCGAGGCTTAAAAGGTCTTCACTACAAGGCGGGGGAGTTCAGGGCAGAAGCTGGATGGTGCTTGTGATGCGGGCAGGTGGTTGGTCAGGAAGTTGAAGATTGAGTTTTTCGAGAAGGATCCTCTGATCGTTTTCAAGTTGGGTGAACGACGCAGCGGGTGATCGAAGGCGATCGACGAGTTTGATGCGGCTGTTCCGGGAAGCCAATTGCTGAAGATTACGCAGGGGAGTTGCCGAATGGGACTGGACGCTCTCCCCTGTGGGGATTGCCGCCAAACGCCGAGGTAAGACGCATCATGCGCTCCATGGCCATATTTCAAGAAATCTTGGACTGACCCCATCCCTCCGGTTTCAGCTCATTCGACAAAACTCGAGATGATGTTGTGCATGAAGGCGGCGGCTTGGCGGAGCACTTCTTCGGTATTGCAGTGTTCGATGTGGAGATCGACGCTTAAACCGAGGCGCATGATGG
>CAZSPO010000477.1:0-2886 GCA_964608775.1 uncultured Chthoniobacterales bacterium
CTGCCGTGTTCGGTTCGGAGGGGCGGAGCCCTCATTGTGGCGGCTTCGCCGCGTTGACGCCCCAGCAGAGTGGGGCGGCTACAGCGGGCGCAAGCGGCGGTCGGGGGTGGGGATGCGCTTGACAGAGAGGCGGATGTTCGTAGGTTGAAATTTCTTGCCAGAGTAGCTCAGGGGTAGAGCAGAGGACTCATAAGCCTTTGGTCGGGGGTTCAAATCCCTCCTCTGGCACCAGTTTCCCCGGAAAAATTTTCATACTTAGTTCGCTTTATACTCCGCGCCGTCACTATTTCGGAAAACCGAGCCTCACGCGAATAGGCAAAGAAAACCAAAGCGGAGTCGATCGGTCTTTTGATTTTCAAAATTCGAAAACATGGGGCCGCTCACCAGGCTAAATATCGGGCTTCAGCAGCGATGTTGAACGGTTCCCCGTCCGCTCATCCTGTTTCTCTTTCCCGATCTCGAACGAGGCGGCTTGTCCCCAAAAAGCGTGAATCCGGGGGTCTTCCAGCCGCTTGCTGCGCACACAAAGGCCAACCGTCAATCGAGGAAGAGACGGCCGCAGAGGAATTCGGCGCACGCGGCCCGCGAAAAAACTTCGTTCGAGCACGAGCGTCGGCAGGGCTCCCACCCCGAGTCCCAAGCCAACAAGCGCGAGGATGGCTTCATGGCCGGAAACCGTCCCCGCGATCAATGGGGCGACCCCACGCCGGCGAACTGAAGCCAGCACATTCTCCCGCACCTCACCCGTTTCGGGGACGATGAGCGGCATTTCCTCCCACGGAATGGGGCGCCGTTTCAGCAGGCGACCCACGGCTGATCGGGAATCGCCGGGTGCGATCCAGACCACTGGCGGACGGGTCAAAACCCGCGTGGCAAGCCCCGGCGGGAGGGTGTCCGGCAGCACCGCGACGGCAAGATCCGCGCGCCCATCCAAAACCCTGGGAAGCGCATCAGCGGCATCGCCGGTGACAAGTTCCAAACGAACGCGGGGATGTTGCTGCATAAAGCCAGGCAACAGATCGGGGAGTATGCTGTAGCTGGCGGTGACCGTGCAGAAAAGACGGAGCACCCCTCCCAGTTCGCCCTGCTGCTGTTGCATCCGCACCCGGATGCTTTCCCAACCGCCAAGGGTTTCTCGGGCGTATTCGCTGAAAACCTTGCCGGACGGGGTGAGCGCAACCTGTTTTTTATCCCGTTCAAACAACGGAGCCCCCGCCTCGGTTTCGAGGCGCTGAATGATCCGGGTTAAAGTCGAAGGGGCGACATGCGCCTCCCGACTGGCTCGGTGAAAATTCAAGGTTCGGCAGAGCACGAGGAACAGGCGAAGATCGGTGGGAGACATTAAAGGGGAGGGGACGTGTTGCGAAAAACGGAACAGTAAAATGCAAATAAATCAATTCCATGCAATAGAAAGTGGGGGTTAATATTTGATCATGAGCTTTGCTAGTTCCCTCTTCGAAATTGAGTCCATCGCCCTCCCCGGCGGCAACGAATCGATCGTGCGCGGCGGTCGCCATCTGTTTAACAAATTACCTGCGGCCTTTGCTGGCATCCGCCAAATCGGGGTGATCGGCTGGGGGTCCCAAGGGCCTGCCCAGGCGCAGAACCTTCGGGATTCCCTCGTCGGCACCGATATTCGGGTCAAAATCGGGCTGCGCAATGGCTCGACCTCCGTGAAAGAAGCGGAAGCCGCCGGATTTCGGGAGGCAGATGGGACGTTGGGCGAAATGTTCGACGTGATCGCTTCGTCGGATTTGGCGCTACTTCTCATCGCCGATGGGGCGCAAGTAGAGCTTTACCCCCAAGTATTTGCTAAGTTGAAGCCAGGGGCGACTCTTGGGTTGTCGCACGGATTCTTGCTCGGCCACCTACAGTCGGCGGGTGAAAAATTTCCTCCGCACGTCAATGTGATCGCTGTTTGTCCAAAAGGCATGGGACCCTCGGTGCGTCGTTTGTATGAGCAGGGGAAAGAGGTGAATGGGGCCGGGATCAATGCCAGTTTCGCCGTGGAACAAGATGTCGATGGTCGGGCGACCGAGATTGCCTTGGGTTGGTCGATCGCGCTAGGATCGCCGTTCACCTTTCACACCACCATGGAAAGCGAATATCGGTCCGATATTTTCGGAGAACGCGGGATTCTCCTGGGAGCGGTCCACGGAATTGTCGAGAGTTTGGCCCGCCGTTTTGAAGCTGGGGGGATGCCGGAATCGGAGACTTTTGTGCAATCCTGCGAATCGATCACTGGCCCGATCTCCAAGACCATCTCTCACCAGGGGCTTTGGGCGGTGTATGAGGCCTTACCAGAGGAGGAGCGGGCGTCCTTGCGTCAGGCGTATGCGGCGGCTTACCGACCGGCCCTGGATATTTTGACCGAGATTTATGAAGAGGTGGCGGGAGGCAACGAAATTCGCAGCGTGGTGCTCGCCACGAAACGACTGGCGAAATTTCCGTTCGGCAAGATCGACGGGACGCGACTTTGGAAAGCGGGGGAAGAGGTCCGCTCACGACGGGTTGAGTCGGAAATCCCGATCCATCCGGTGACTGCCGGCATTTATCTCGCGACGATGGTTGCACAGATCGACTTGCTTGCAGAACGGGGCCACTCTTGGTCTGAGATTGTGAATGAATCGGTGATTGAAGCGGTCGATTCGCTCAATCCTTACATGCACTTCCGGGGGGTGGCCTTCATGGTAGACAACTGTTCCACGACCGCCCGGCTGGGCTCCCGCAAGTGGGCGCCCCGGTTCGATTACGCCCTTTCTCAGCAAACCTACCCAGCGCTAGATGGCAGAGAGCCGATAGATGAATCGGTCTTCGAAGCCTTTCGCAACCACCCCGTGCATCGCGCCATGGAGGTTTGTGCCGCGCTCCGTCCGGCTGTGGACA
>CAZSPO010000478.1:0-410 GCA_964608775.1 uncultured Chthoniobacterales bacterium
GCCGATGTTTGTAGAGACCGATTGGGCTTTTCAAGACACACCCATTCACCCGAGCTAAGAGCCAGAAGGGAAGCCGGTCAGGTGCTGGTCGATGGCGTTCCGCACCGCCTCCAATTCCGTGGCGAGCTCCTGAAGCAGCCGCTCGCCCCGCAGACGGAGGGTGCCGGGTTCAACGGAAGCCAGACGTTTGGCAATCAATGCGGCAGGCCCGCATTCCAAATCCGCGAGGCATTCGTGGAACTGCGCCGCCTGGGCTTGGAACCGGGAGGCGTCCCCGCTTTCCAACGCCTGGCTGAGCAGGGTCATTCGCTCAGGCAAATCCCGACGGAACCGGGTGAGGGCATCGCGAATCCAGTGATCTTCCCCCCGACCCATTTGGGTGAGTTGGGCGAAATCAATGGGCGGCCCTT
>CAZSPO010000478.1:420-2880 GCA_964608775.1 uncultured Chthoniobacterales bacterium
CAGGCGGGGGAGGCGGGCGGCTTGTTCGCTGAGGACTCGTTGGAGTTCGATCTCGCCGACCGGTTTGGCGAGGCAATCCTGCATACCGCCCGCCCGACAGTCGGCGAGGTCAAGATGGCGGGCGCGAGCGGTCATCCCGACCAAAACTGCGGCGGGCGTCCCCAAACGGGTCTCCTGCTCGCGGTATCGGCGGGCGAATTGCCAGCCATCCATGCCGTGCAACGTCAAATCCGCCAGCACCAAACCAAACGACGTTTCCGCAGCGGCGGCGAGGGCGGCTTCGGCTTCGGCTTCCTCAAACAGCGTGACTTCCCAGCCGAGCCGGAGCAGGGTGGCCTCGGCGATTTTTTGGTGCAATTCACTATCTTCCACCACGAGCGCCCGGAGCAGGGAATCCTCCTCGGGCGTTTGCAGGGGGGAAATGGACGGGGGCTCGGTGCCAGCCAAGCGGGCGAGCTCGACGAGGGGAGACTTGGCCGTCGGTTCGGACGAAGGGTCAGCAGCGAGCTGAAGCAAGGCGGCGCGGGCGGCGTTCTCCACCGCGTCTGCCCGGGACTCGGCCAATTGAGCGGCTTCCCGCAAGGCGACCGTGGCGGCGCGGGCCTCGGTCAGATCGCGGCAGGTGCAGACGACCTGATCCCCACCGGAAGCTGCCCCGCCCACGAGAGTCCATTCCATGGGAATCACCCCGCCGCCTAGGCGTTCACAGCCGAGCTCGATCCGGACGGGTTGACTAGCCAGGGCGGTGCGAAGGGCGTTCCAGAAAGCTTCATGATCACTTTCTCGCACCACCGTGGTGATCGGCCGGAGCAAAAGCCAACCGGCGGCATGCCCCCAGAGCCGTTCAGCCACCGGGTTGGTCTCCAAGACCCGCCCCCGGGTGTCGAGGGTCACGAGGGCATCGAAAACGTTGGGCGGGGGCGTCAGACGAGCGGGAGCCGGAGAACTGGATGGGGGCGCAAACAACGACTCTGATTCCAAGAACAACAGGGCAAGGCCCGCTTCCGAAGGATAGACGCGGACGGAGGCCAGGGAGGTCGTGGGATCGGAAGCGGGGATGGTGAGGGAAGGAAGCCGGGCCATGGCCGGTTCATCGCTGGCGGCGAGTTGCGCCAAGGTGGCCAGATGGTCGGGCTCGCCGAAAGCAGGGACCAGCTCGGGGAGGGGGCGACCCACGGCCTCTTGCCGGGTGAGATTGAGGCGAATTTCAGCCTGCGGATTGAGGTATACAATCCGCCCTTCGGCATCGAGGGCGAGGAACGGCTCCCCGATGCCTGCGAGCACGGCTTGCCATTGATCGGTCATCTGGGTGAGCGCAGTTTCCCGAGCTTCGGCGTGAGCCGCCATCCGGTTGAGCGAAAAGGTGAGCCCGCTGAGTTCATCGCCAGGCGGTCGGGGGCCGGGGATCGGAGCGTCGCGATCAGCCAGGGCGCGAACGCGTTCCTCGAGATGGGCGACCCGCCGGGCGATGGCACTTTGAAACACCCAGCCGCCAAGCAGGGTAAAGAGCACGATCACAGCCGCCACAAGTGCGGTTTTGAAGAGAATCTGCTCGCGGAGAGCGGCGAGCGCGGCCGCGTTCTCAGTGAGCGCGAGCTCAGCGGCGGCCTCCACCGCACGCAGGGCCTCGCGCAATGCGTCCATCGTCTCTTTCCCGCCGAGGAAAAGGAGGGGGAGTTGTTCGCGAAGCCCTGGGACAGCCACTTGGGTGCTTTGGACGACTAGGAGAAGCTGTTCAATCCGGGTGGTGACCAGGGGTTCGACCGGTTCGAATAAAGCGGGATCGAGGTCGGCGGCTTGGACAGCCTCCGCAGTCGCTGCGAGCAAGTCGGGGATCGCGGCCACGGCTTCGTCGTAAGGTTCGAGAAACGTCGGGTTTTGAGTGAGCGCAAAGCTGTTGCCGTGGGTCTCGGCGTCGAGGGTCCGGTTGAGGAGGGTTTCTTGCAGAAGCCGGACCTGCTGCAACCGGTCGGCCTGTTCAACGTGGCGGGCACTTTCCTCCATAGCGTCGGGGAGAAATCGAGCTCCCCACGCCAGAGCGGCCAGGACTGGCAATGCCATGAGCAGGCTCTTGGTGCGGAGGGAAAAATGGGGCCAGGGGGAAAACGCCATGTTGGATGAATGGAAAGGAGCCACGCTTGCACTTGCCGCCCCATCCGCCAAGGGTAAGATTCATTCGCCTCATGCCTCGTTTTCCTGTCACCCCGGCCAAACAGCAGGCGCTCGAGCAGCGCATGGCGGCGGTCGGCTTGCGGGAACACGAATTGGAAGAGCATTTTTTCCACGGCAACGGTCGGATCAAAGGCGGTTGTAAAGGGGTCTTGCTCCGGCATCCCCGACTCGGTTTGGAGATTCGCTGCCAGGAAGCCTCCTCTCAGGGGCTCAACCGGTTTCATGCGCGGCGCCGATTGGTCGAGGCATGCGAAGCCAGGGCGCGGGGAGCCACCCAGCCTGCCGCCT
>CAZSPO010000479.1:0-2869 GCA_964608775.1 uncultured Chthoniobacterales bacterium
CCGCAACCGGAGGTCTGGGTGCGGGAGGTGCGAGCACCGTCCGAGGCGCGAGCGGGTGAGTCGTTCCCGATCGAAGCGGTGATCGACAGTGCCGCCGCTCAAGAGGCCGAACTGCGGTTGTTCCGCAATGGGGTGCGGGTGGAGTCGAGGCGGGTGGAACTGCAGGTCGGGGAGAACCGTTTTCAGTGGGAAGAAACGGCTGGAGAAGAGCGGGTTAGCAGCCTGGGGGTGGAGGTGGTGGCTGGGCAGGATCGTCTGGTCGAGAACAATCGGGGGGAGGCCTTGGTGCGGTCGATCGGGCGACCCAAGGTCTTGTTGATCGGCGATCGGCCAGAGGCTTCCCGCTATCTCGCATTGGCCCTTCGGCAGGAGGGGATCGATCTGGAAGTTCGCCCCCCCGCAGGGACCCCTCGCGACTTGGCTGATCTTCAAAATTACGACCTGTTGGTTTTTGATAATCTGCCCGCCACCGATCTGGATCAGGCGCAGATGGAGTTGGTGGTCGCTTACGTCCGCGATTTCGGCGGGGGATTTCTGATGCTCGGCGGCGATCAATCGTTTGGGTTGGGCGGCTATTTCCAAACGCCGATTGATCGGCTGCTGCCGGTCCAGGTCCGGTTCGAAAAAGATGAGGAAGATCCCGCCCTCGGTCTGGTGCTGGTGCTCGACCGAAGCGGCAGCATGGGGGGCGAAAAAATCGGGCTGGCGAAAGCGGCAGCGGGCGCGGCGGTGGAGCTCCTCGGGCCGCGCGATTTCACCGGGGTAGTCGCCTTCGACAATCGCCCGTTCTGGCTGGTGGAAATGACCTCAGCCGCCGATCAAGCCAATATCCTTTCCCGCATTGCCACGTTGGATGCGGAGGGCGGCACAAACCTGGCCCCGGCCATGGAGTTGGCGTTCGAATCTCTTCGGAACACGCCCGCCCGGGTCAAGCATGTGGTGGTGATGACCGATGGCATCTCAACTCCCGGCCCATTCTATGAAATCACCTCTCGCATGGCCGCAGAAGGCATCACCGTCAGCACCGTGGCAGCGGGGGGCGATAGCGATCGGGCTCTCTTGGAGCAAATCGCACAATGGGGCGGCGGCCGTTTTTACTTCAGCGAAACCGGCGGCTCGCTTCCTCAGATTTTTGCCCGCGAATCGGCTGCCGCATCCAAATCGGCCCTCGACGAAATGCCCTTCCAGGCGCAGCCCGGTCGTCCGGCCCCTTTCCTGGCTGGGATTGATTTTGACACGGCTCCCTTCCTGCTCGGCAACGTCGTCACTCGTCTCCGACCCACGGCGGATCTTTGGTTGACCAACGAAAACGGGGAACCGTTGCTGGCCACTTGGCGTTTCGGATTGGGGCGTGCAGGAGCGTTTACCTCCGATGCCCGCAACCGGTGGGCGATCGAATGGTTGCGTTGGCCGGGTTATGCGAAGTTTTGGGCTCAAGTAGTCCGGTATTTGATGCGTCAGCCCGGTCTCGGACTTGCCGAATTGCGCGTGGACCAAGCCGGGGAGCGAATGATTCTCACAGTGGACGCGGCGGCTCCCGACGGTGCCCATCTTACCGGTGGCACGGTGGAAACGACTTGGCTCTCTCCGTCCGGTCAGCCCGTGAGCATCCCGTTGATTGAACAGGAACCCGGTCGCTACACGGCCAGCCTCCCCAAGGGCGAATCGGGGGCACACCATTTTCAAGCGGTCGTGCGCCGGGATGGGGAGACTTTGGATGCCCGCTACGCCAATCTCGTGCTTGGTTATCCCGATGAATTCCGGGTTAACCCGCCAGACGAAGCGGGCTTGGCCGCATTGGCTGCAGGGACGGGCGGAGGGGCGGTCGCGGACGCGGAAGCATTGAGGGCCGCGCTCGAAGCCGATGTTCGAACTGGGGTTGTCTGGGTCGAACTTTGGCCTTGGCTTGTTGCCCTTTCCGTCCTCTTATTAATCGGGGATGTGGGAGTCCGTCGCTGGCCCTGATGGATGGAAGCTAGAAAAGCGTGCTGGTTTCTACCAAGGGCATCGATTTTTCCACCCGATGTTTGTGAGTGTAATCCGCGCTGAAATCTCCTCGGATCGCATAAAGCCGAGCCCGCTTTAGCTTAAACCGGAAATAGATCGGTTGCCCGACCAGTTCGGCTAGTGTCCGGCCTTTGAATCGCAAGGCAAACGCGGTGGAATCTTCATGGAACATCGGAAGGCACTCTTCATACGAAAACCCAGGCGCGACGTTGTTCCGCCCTGGCAACCCGATTTCATAGGAAATTTCGCCAATCCCCGCGTCCGCGTTGATGGTCACCTCGGGGGCGAACAGGGTGAAGAAAATCGTTTGGCACTGACCCAGCTCCCCGACCGGTTCGATCCAGGTAAATCCATCTTTCCGCAACCGGTGGACGACGGATGCCCGGCTTGGCTTGGCCGCTTTCAGCCGGTCGCGCGGCTTGGATTCTCCGTCTGAAATCGGCTGGTCCTGCACCTTCTTCAGAGCCTCCGGATCAAAATCCCAGGTGTCGCTGTAAAGCAGAATCTGGTCATCCTTCAGGAGCGTGCCCCGGGACCAGAGCCCCCGAAAATCGGGTGCCCCAGGTTGACGCAGGGGAATCAATGGCTGTCGCAGGGTGCGATTAAAATGCTGACCGTCGTAGCTATAAATCAAGTGGGTCGAATCGGGACCCCCGCTCCAAGCCGGTGCGTCGTAGCTCGTATAATTCCCATACCAAAGCAGCCCAATGTAATAAGAGTCATAGCGATCCACCGCGCAGCCATGGAATTCAATGCGACCGGGATCGAGCAAGTCAGGGTGGAGCATTTGACGCCAGGGAGTCCAATCCCGGCAGTCCGCCGCTGTGGTGCTGAACAGACGCCGATCTCCCCAGCGCGGGCG
>CAZSPO010000480.1:0-2858 GCA_964608775.1 uncultured Chthoniobacterales bacterium
CAAAGCCTCTCACGCCGGTCGCTTCCTCCGAGCCATCCTCAGCGGCAAGCCGGAGGCCCACCGCGCAGGCCTCGACGAGACGGCCCGCAAGCTCCTCGCTCGCGTGGCTGAGGAAGCCGGCGTTTACCGGTCGTCAGCCGCCCATGCCATCCAGGTCCGGGGCGCTCGCGAACATAATCTGCGTGATATTTCGCTCGATATTCCCCGCGAAAAATTGGTGGTCGTCACCGGCCTCAGCGGCTCGGGCAAGTCGACCCTCGCCTTCGATATTCTCTTTGCGGAAGGCCAGCGCCGGTTCCTCGACAGCATGTCCACCCATGCCCGCCAATATGTCGAACAAATGGAACGGCCCGATGTCGATTTCCTCGATGGCCTCCCCCCCACGGTCGCCATTGAACAACGGCTGACGCGTGGCGGCGGCAAATCAACGGTCGCCACGGTGACCGAAATCTGGCACTTCCTCCGGCTGCTTTACGCCAAGGTCGGCACCCAATTCTGCCCCCAGTGCGATCTTCCCGTCGAAAGCCGGAGCACCAGCGCCATCCTCGAAACGGTCGAAGCCGCCGCCCGCAAAGGCCCGGTCAAGCTCCTCGCCAGCCTCGTCAAAGCCCGCAAAGGCTTCCACACCGACGTGGCCAAATGGGCCGAAAAACAGGGGTTCACCACCCTGCTCGTGGATGGGGCGTTTGTGCCGTGCGCCGGATTTCAAAAACTGGAGCGCTTCCGGGAACACACAATCGATGTGGTGATCGCCGAATTCTCCTCCCTCCGCAATCGCCGGGCACCGGCCTCCACCGCCCCGCTCCGTGCCGCAGTAGAACGCGCCCTGCAAATCGGCAAAGGGACCGCCAAACTGCTGCATCATCGCAACCAACTGATGGTCCTCAGCACGGAAATGAGCTGCCCAGGCTGTGGCGAAGCGTTCGATACCCTGGATCCCCGGCTCTTTTCTTTCAATTCCCCCCATGGCTGGTGCCCCGCTTGCCGGGGGTTCGGCCAGCTGTTCGATCCCCCTTCCTGGAGCCGTGATCTTTCGGAGCTCTCCGCTGTGGAAAAGGAGCTCCACGAAGAACGGGCCAGCGAATGGTCCGACTGGTCCGCCGCCCGCACCTGCCCGGAATGCGACGGCGACCGGATCGTCAACCGAGCCCGGTTTGTCCGCATCGGTCACACCCCCATCACCGCCTTCGCCCGCAGCCCGGTCGATGAAGCCGCCACGCTTCTCCGCGCCTTGCCCCTCGACAAACGGCATGCCCTCATCGCCCGCGATCTTCTCGTGGAAATCCATCAGCGGCTCGATTTCATGCGGCAGGTCGGCCTCGGCTATCTCCAGCTCGACCGCTCCGCCCGCACCCTCAGCGGAGGCGAATCCCAACGCATCCGCCTCGCCGCCCAGCTCGGCAGCAATCTGCAAGGGGTCCTCTACGTCCTCGATGAACCCACCATCGGCCTGCACCCCCGCGACAACGACCGGCTGCTCGACACCCTCACCGCTCTCCGCGCCAAGGGTAACAGCCTCCTCGTGGTCGAACATGACGACGCCACGCTCCGTCGCGCCGATCATGTGATCGATCTCGGCCCCGGTGCCGGTTCGCGCGGTGGCCAAATCGTCGCCCAAGGCACCCTCGATCAAATTCTCGCCTCCCCGGATTCCATCACCGGTCGGGCCTTTGCCACCCGCCTGCACCATCCCCTCCGGGGGGCCCGCCGACCGCTCGATTCCGACACGGCCTGGCTCCGAATCGAAGGAGCCTCCGCCCACAACCTCAAATCGATCAATGCCGCCTTTCCCGTCGGTCGGTTCACCGTCCTCACCGGTGTCTCCGGCTCAGGCAAATCGACCCTCCTCCGTTCCGTCCTCATGCCCGCCGCCCAAGCCGCCCTCAGCCGGTCCCGGAAAAAATCGGACATGCCCCGACCTTGGACCGCGCTTCACGGGTTCGAATGTGTGGAAGCCGTTTACGAAGTCGATCAATCCCCCATCGGCAAGACCTCCCGCTCGATCCCGGCGACCTACGTCAAAGTCTTTGACGACATTCGCAAGCTGTTCGCCACCGTTCCGCTCGCTCGGATGCGGGGTTATACCGCCAGCCGTTTCTCCTTCAACAGCGCCGGAGGCCGATGCGAGAGCTGCGATGGGCAAGGGGCGGTGAAGCTCGAAATGAATTTCCTCCCCGCCAGCCATGTCCCGTGCGCGGAATGCGAGGGCAAACGGTTCAACCTGCAAACGCTAGAAGTCGAATATCACGGCAAGACCATCGCCGACGTCCTGGCGATGACCATCGAGGAAGCGGCCACCTTTTTCCGCACCCACCCGAAAGTGGGCGGCACCCTGGCTCTGCTCGAAGAAACCGGGCTCGGCTATCTCCAGCTCGGCCAGCCCAGCCCCACCCTCAGCGGCGGCGAGGCCCAGCGCATCAAACTCGTCACCGAACTGACCCGCGGCAGCGGGCGGGCGCTCCGGGCCAAACTCCGGGGGAAAACGGCCAAGGCGACCATGCTTTACCTCCTCGAAGAACCGACGATCGGGCTTCACCTCGAGGATGTAAAACGGCTGCTGGAGGTCGTCCATCGTCTCGTCGACGACGGCCACACGGTGGTCATGATTGAGCACCACACCACGGTGATGGCCGAGGCCGATTTCCTCATTGATCTCGGCCCCGAAGCCGGGGAGGCCGGTGGCCAAATCGTGGCGGTCGGCTCCCCCGAAACCGTGGCCACCCACCCCGAGAGCCGCACCGCCCCCTTCCTCGCCGAAATCCTCGCGCCCAAAGCCAAGAAGCATCGGTCGCGCCAACCAAAGATTAAAACGCCGCCACCGCCCGTCCCAATACGCGTGCCATCGCCTGGACCGCCGC
>CAZSPO010000481.1:0-2851 GCA_964608775.1 uncultured Chthoniobacterales bacterium
CTTTGTCGCTGCGGCTTCCCGCATTTGCAGCGGCGTGGTGGTCATCATTCGCCGGAGCGAGGTGCGGGCCGCGGTTTTCGCTGGCCTGATTGAGATGCTGCGGGGGGAGTTGAATGGGTTGCCGCGGTTCTTGTTGATCAACATGATCCGCCCTGGTGAAGGAGTCGATACCGTCGCGCACGATGCCGAAGTGCGGGCGCGCCAAGAAGAACTTGGGGTCGACCGCTGGTTTGGAGCGTATCATTTTGAGATGGAAGGGGCGGGCGACCGGGTTCCCCAAGCGGCGGCACGGGCGACCGGATTGGACCCCACCACGGCCCCCGTCTTTTTCGAAGTCCATCCCGATTCGGCCACCAACACACCCGCCCAAATCGGCCCGGAACGACTGATCACCCGATGTCTGGCCGAGCTGCCTGCCGCCGGGCTCTGGAAAACGGCCCTTCGCGAGCGGTGGCTCCGATTCGAATCGGCGCATGCCGAACTGGGGATCGCCATGGAAAAAGGGGTGCAAACCCACGGAGCAGCCATGCGACGGCTGCACGGCGATGTGCAGGCGTTTTTGCATGGGGTGCTGGTGACGATAGAGGGGCGGTTGCAAATCCCTTTTACTCGCCGCACCGCGAGGTTGCTGGCCGAAAGCATGGCGGAGGCGGCCCCTTGGTATGCTCGTCCGGCTTTGTTGGCATTCGCCAAAGTGCGCCAAATGCAAGAGGCACTGCGGGAAGCATGGCAGACCGGCAAACGGGCGCTGCGACCGGGAGCCGCCCTGGCCGAGGAGAAGGAGCGGTTGAAACGGCGGCTGACGGGTCAAAGGGGTGAGCGGCTATTCGATCCGAGGGAACTAGCCCGACGGTCGCGGCAGACCCGCTTTATTCCGTTGGAAACGGAGGAGGCGGCGTTGGAGGCGGCGTGGGAAACCGTGCAACAGGCGGTGGACGGGGCGGCTGAAGGAATCCCGTCCGAGGCTTTGGTAGAGGCGATGCGAGAGCTTTGGCGGGAGGTGCCATTTTGGAAAAAGGCCACTCTGGCCGCCACCGGCCCCGCCGTCTTGGTTTCGATGCTTCTCGCTTTCTCGCTTGCCATGTTTGATTTGGGCGGGAGCACCATGCTGGTGGCGGCTTCGTTCAAAGAGTTGATGCTCAGCTTGGGGTTGGGCGGATTGGCGACATTTGCCGGAGGACGCGGCTTGGACGATCTGTTGACGCGTCATCTTGCCGTCCCGGCTTACGAGCGGGCGTTGGCGACGGCGTGCGATGTTTTCGGACTTCCTCGTGAGCTCGACGGACCGGTTGTGGAGGCGTTTATCGGGTTGGGAAAACGGACGCTCGATTTGCAAAGCCCGGCCTCGGTGGAGCCGATGATTCCTTTGCTGCCGGATCGTTGGTTGCTGGCGTGGGACCCTGTCGCGTGGGAAAGGTGGATACCCTGATGCCGACCCCATCCCATTTCGAACAAGAAGCGCTGAAGCGAAAGGCGGAGCAGATGCTCGGTGATGGAGTCGGGTGGGTGGCGACGGTGGAGAAGGTATTTGGCGACGGCCCGATCTCGCGCGAGGCACACCGATGTTTGGGAGAATACCGTGCCGTCTTGGGACGACTGACCGATGCCCCCGAAAGACGGGGTCGGACCATCGCCTTTGTCGGCCCGTTGAACGCGGGGAAAACCACCCTGATTCGGCTCCTCGTCCGCCAGGAGGCTGCGCGGGAACGATTGGTGGCGGGTGAAAGCGGGGGGGCCCGCACGGAACAACTCGTCTGGATTGGCCCCGAAGCCCCGGACCATTTGGAACCGGGGGAGGCCACTCATGTCGCGATCCCGGTCGACGGGTTGGAGCCGCTGGGCGCTCCTTACGGGCTGCTTGACACCCCAGGAAGCGGGGACCGTGATACCCGGGCGGTCTCAAGGGCGGCCGAAGCGCTCACCAGCGCCCGCCTGCTTGTGTTGGTGCTACCCGGACACCAACGCCGGGCTGGGAGTTGGAAACAACATCTTGAAGGAGCCGACGGAGCCTTGGTCCTGCCAGTCATCCGGGCCGATGCAGCAGACGAGGAGTCGGCACAGGGGCGGTTGCTGGAGGAATGGCGGACCCACCTCAAAGAAACTCAAACGGCCTGGCCCCACCTGGTCTTCTTAGAGCCGATCGTCCTGCCTGATTTGGATCGGGGCGGTGATCCGGCCAAGACGCTCGCCGAAGTTCGGGACCGGCTGGTCCGGGCGTTGCGAACGGCCATTGCCAGCCCCGAGATGGCGACCGCCACTCCATTGCCCCAGATGGAAGCCGCGCGAACCCGCTTTGAAACCGGGCTCGGTCGCCTCTTAGCCGAACCGCTCGGTCGCATCACGAGCTCCCATCGGGAGTTGGAATCGGCGGTGGAACGATTGCCTGGGGCCGCCGCCAGGTTCTTGTTGGGGGACAGCCGACGGTTGCGAGCCCTGTTCCGATCTGAGTTGCGGCAAGATTTAATGGAGCGGCTCTCCCCCCTGGCGCTGCCCTTCCGCGCCCTCGCCGGTTTGCTTTGTTGGACCACGGGGGCGTGGGATCGGGTGATTCTGGCGGGAGCGGGGAGTTTACCTTCGTTAGTCATGAGTGGGGTGGCGGCTGCGCGGGAGCTACGGGAGCAAGCGGCAGCGGGCCGGGTGCTGCGGGATGAACTGCATGGGCAGGTAGAAAGCGTGGTGCGAGAGGAGGCGGGTCCGGCGTTTGAACGGTTTCATGCGGCGGTGAGTCGTTTGGTGGATCGGCCTAACGCGGATGCGACGGGGCCGTTGCCCTTTGTGATCGAAGGGGGGGAGGCCTTTGCTGCCGCTTGGCGAGAGGAGACGGCTGGAGCCGTCCGGGTGGGAAGAGCGG
>CAZSPO010000482.1:0-2846 GCA_964608775.1 uncultured Chthoniobacterales bacterium
ATCGGTCTCGCCCTTGAATTACGCAAACCGAATTTCACCATGTTCATTAAGAGCATCGAAGAAGGCTCCCCTGCCGCTGCCACGGAAAAACTCAAACCCGGCCAAATCATCGAATCCATCAACGGCGAAGTCCTCAAGGATATCGATCCCCGTGTCCAACTAGGCAACCTGATCACCAAAATCGAAGCCACCGATGGCGTGGTCAAATTGATGGTCAAAGACGACCCCAAGGCAAAAGCGTCCGCGGTTGAATTCAAGATCCCGGTCATGGGTGCCTACAGCGAGACCTGGCCGGTGAACTGCAAGAAGTCCGACCGCATCGTGCGTGAAATGTCCGCATTTGTCCGAGGGTTAGACACATGGGGATGGGGAGCAGCGCTCTTCCTCCTCTCTACCGGTGAACAGGAAGATCTTGAAGCTGTACGTGAGCGCTTCAGTGGCAAGCTGCCTTCGGAAGGGAATGTCGGTCACACCTGGTCGATCGGCTACACCGGTATTGCGATTTGCGAATATTATCTGCGCACCGGCGACAAGAGTGTGTTGCCGAACATCAAAGCGAAATGCGACCACCTCCGTGACACCATGTACAACGGTTCATGGATGGGCCGCGGCGGCGCCAACTTCAATTACATGCAGGGAGGACACCTCAACGCGGCCGGCCTGCATGCGGTGACTTTTCTCCTGATGGCCAAAGAATGCGGAGTTGATGTCGACGAGCGCACCCTCCTCGAGGGGATGCAACATATCTACCGCTTCGCCGGCCGGGGTAATGTCGCCTACGGAGACCAGCTTCCGGAGGGTGGGATGGTCGACAACGGGAAAGTCGGCAAACTGGCCTTTGCCATGGCAGCGGCAGCCAATCTCAGCCCTGACGGAGAGAATTCGATTTACGCCAAGGCCCGGGATATCTCAGCGACCAAAGGATTTTACTCTACCAGCTGGATGTTTCATGGGCACACCGGCGGCGGGATCGGCGAGCTCTGGCGGGGATCAGCCATGGGTCTCGTCCGGGACCAACGGCCTGATCAGTATCGCAGCTTTATGGATGAGCGGCGCTGGGTCTACGAACTGGCCCGAACCCACCAAGGCGGCTTTGGCTGGCCCGCCGGTAAAAACGTCAATTACACCGGCATCAACGACGGCAACCGCCCCACCGGCAACTACATCCCGCTGATCTACACCCTTCCACGGGAAAAGCTTCGTATTTTTGGAGCCCCGCCGACCAAGTATTCCAAGACTTACGAACTGCCGACACGCCCCTGGGGGAACGCAGCAGATGAGATTTTTTATTCCATGGAAGCCGCCGAATTCGAGCCGGGTAAAAAACTGGATGTCAGTAAAGAACAGCTCCCTACCCATGCCTCCGCCCCAATTGGACGCTTACTGGGCAGCGACGACGTGACCGATGAGCAGTTACTGGCCTACGCCCATCACATCGATCACGGCATCCGCGCGAATGCCTTAGGCAACATCGTGGGCAAAAAGCGCCACCACCTGGTCGTGCCGCTACTAAAATCCGAGGATCCACGAGTGCGTCGTGCCGGCCTCCAAGCCCTCACCGGCGGTTACAAGGCGCCCCGACTGTCGGATGAAGAGCGGACTGACGAGATGATCGAGCTGGCGGGCAAAATGGTGGATAACCCCGAAGAGTCGTGGTGGGTAACACAGGCCGCCCTGCGGGTGCTTGGCATGGGTACTGCGGAGCAAGTCGCCCCACACTATGACCGCTTGGAATATTTTCTAAAACACGAGGAATGGTGGCTCCGCAGCGCCGCCATGGAGGCCGTTCGTCCGCTCATCGGCCATCCGGACTATTACCAGAAGATCCTGCCCCTAGTCGGAGAGAAAATTGCCACCAATGGCCGCGCTGCCGCTTTGAAGCCGGTTCCCGCATTGATGGCCGAATTGGAAAATGCTTCACCGGAAGCCCAGGCCCTGGCCCGTGAAACGATCGGTCAGGCCTATGTTCAATTCCCCGATACCATCGACACCCCCGGCAACCGCGACATGTCGCAAGGGGTCGGATACCTCCTCGATCATATCGCCAAGTATCTCTCCGCTGTCCCCGGCGGCATGGATAAACTCTATGTTGCCGGCAAAGAACGCTTCCCGCAAAAAGCGCTGCCCCACTTGGATTTGTACCTTGCCAGGGATCCGGAAACATTCGGCCCTAAAGTACGTGAAGTCTTCGAGCCTCTCATGCGTGACCAGGTCATCTGGCAATACATGCTCAACAACAGCAGGAATCTGAAGCGCGAAATCGACGCGCAAATGCCTGGCCGCGGCACCGAGGGTCTGATCGATCTCTACGAAAAAATCGATATCCAGGACTTCAGCTGGAAGCAATGGGGCCCGGATCGTTACGAAATCCCGTGGGACTACTATAGCTACGATCCGCCGGAAAAACTGATCTGGGAAAAGAACAAATGGCGCTATCGCCCGGTCACCTGGCCTAAAGGTGCCGAGGAATGGATGATGCCGGAATTTGATGCGAAAAAAGCGGGTTGGAAGACGGGTCTGGCCCCCTTCGGTCACAATGATGGAAAAAAGGTGGCCGTCAGGGAATCTTGTGAGTTCGACTTCAGTAGGTCTGATAAAACCCCCAACACTTTCTGGGAAAAGGAAGTGCTCCTGATGAGAACCACATTTGATGTTCCGGCGATGGAAGACGGTTTTGCCTACCGAATGCTGGTCGGCGGACGGTCGTACGTCGGGGCTGGCGATGGCTCGGATGTCTGGATCAATGGCAAACGCAGGGTCAGCCACCGCAAAGAGGATCCCTCCATCACCGGGGTGGGCAAACGCCAAGGCGCGAAACCCTGGGGCTTCGTTTTTGATGATGAGCT
>CAZSPO010000483.1:0-2842 GCA_964608775.1 uncultured Chthoniobacterales bacterium
GAACTCCATGTTTACCTGACTGGGAATATAGCTAATCTGATCAAAGCCATTGTATTATCACTGGCTGCCGGTGTTTTTCTATTTTTGGGAACACTACACGAACAAAAACACGCGCCGCTTATCATCAACTGCTGCACACCAGCTGGTTTTTCCCTGATGCTTTTCGGATTATTACTGACCGCAGCCGTGCGTTTGCTGCTGGGTCTGGCGAACCATATTCCGTGAGTCATTGTTGTGGCTGGAATTGCATGGAGACAATTGCGGTTCATCCGGGAGGTTCATGTCTCTCTTGTCCCGGAGGGACGGCATGATTATAGCCCGGTGATTCATCGTTGGGAAAGATGGAGTTGTTTATGATTTTCCGTCCCGGAGGGAGGGTTGAAAATCGAGCAGCCCTCACGGGAAAACAACGTTTCAAGAAGAATGCTTCGCTTTTCTTAAAGGGAACAGGGTGGATGAAGTCGAAAAATAGTTCTGGCACTGACCTCACCAAACGACCCTCCGGGACGCAATTATTTTTTTCCCCAGAACTCGGCCATGCATCACAATGGATGTGCTCTTTCGTCCGACACTCGTTGAGGTTCCAAGGTGCCACCTCTGACGGGCGTCGCCTCCACTGGCTTGACATGCTGCCGCAAGTAACTACACTGACTACATGATTACTCAGCTTCGTGATGCCAAGGAACATCTCAGCGACCTGGTCAAACGTGCAGCGGGTGGCGAGGAGATTATCATCACGGTTCGAGGCCAGCCTATGGCCCGCCTTTCCAGCGCACATACCTTCGCCTCTCCACAACAGGCCCATGCCTGCTTCGCCGACGAACTTGATTTGCTGGCTTCTTCGGTGCGCACAGGCGATGTCGTTTCCAGCCCGCAACCTCTTTGGGATGAGCTGCGCGAGGACCGCATCTAATTTCCTGCCGTGCAATGACTGCCGCTGTGTATTGGGACACGTCAGCTCTGCTGAAATTGTATGCGCCCGGGCCGGATTCGGAGGCTTTTCGATCCCGTCTCCGTGTCCAAAACGTCCCTGTCGCCATTAGCTTCCTCCATCGCGTCGAGTTTAATTTCGCCCTAGTGGCCAAGGAGTTGCGAGGCGAGATTTTATCGGGCGAAGCCGGGCGGTTGTTCGAAGCATTTCTACTTCATCGTGAGGCAGGGCGGTTTTTAGAAATCCCTTGGGGAGATGATGTTGAGCACCACTCGCGCATGGCACTCAACACCTGCTGCCGCAAGCAACCTCCCGTAATGCTTCGCTCCCTGGACGGTCTCCACCTTGGGGTCATGCTAGCCGCAGGAATCCGTATCCTCATCACCACCGACACTCGCCTTCGCAGAGCAGCAGTCTGTGTCGGATTGGATGTCGTCTGATTTATCGCTCGCGATCAGTGAACGTTCCGACATGAAGATGTGGAGAACGTTATTGTCACGGGCAGTCAAATTTTGGGTGCTAAGCTTTCTGGTTTGACAAATGAGAGTTTGCTCTCATTTTAGCCCTCGATGGGAGGACCCTGCGTTTTTTCGCTCATCATTACCGAATCAAACAATCAAAGATGGCAGATTACTTTCAATCCTACAACGAGTGGCGGGAAGCGCTCACGGTGCGGTGCGGCATATGCCTCACGCCGGAATATGCCCGCGAACGAATCGCGGCTTTGAAAAACCCGGCGGATCGCAGCACGGCAGAATTCATAAAATGCTATGGCGAAAGTTATCTTCGCCAAGTGATTGAATGGTTTGAATGCGCGGAGAGGGCAGGCGGGTAACGATGGCTGATTTGCAAAAGAGATGTCCCGCCTGCGGGTTTTGTGAGAGTGACTTCGTGAAAACGCTGCGCATGGGGTGTGCGCAATGTTACGAGGTATTCGAGCCCGAGTTGTCCACCTTCCTGCCGAAGATGCACTTCCGCACCACACATGTGGGCAAAGTTCCTCGGTCGTTTTCCAAAGAAACCAAATTCCTGGTCCAGGAGTTGGCTGAAGTGGAACGCCTGCTCCAGCGTGGAGTTTCAGACACCGAGTCGAACCAGCTGCTCGAGCGCTGGAAACAGTTGGCTCTTGAGATCGAGGCCGTATCAAAATCGGAATCCTGTCATCATGAAAATTCGTAGCGGTTCGGTCAGCGTCGAGGACCTTCTGCCCGACGCGTCACCCGGCAAGTTGGAAGTAAAAAATTCCCCAGCCGAAATACGGCGTGTTATCACACGGCTTAGAACATTACTTGCACCGCACTTCGAGGGTGCAGGGCGCATGGATGTCACCCTTGGCCCGGACGATCTGCGGGCCGTGATTGATGCCTTGCTTGCCGAGGCGGATGGATTGAATCCAGATCCCCACCTTCAGTGTCCAGAGGAGTTGAGGCATTATCTTCGCCGCACCATGTTTGACGATTTGGTTGGGGAACCGAGCAATGTTCTCTACACCACCCAGGTCAACGACGAGGTGGTTCGGTATGAAGCTATGCCGGTGGAATCTTGGAAAGATTGCCTGCGGGCTCTTGGGAATCTTAATGAAGCAAAAGGGCATTTGGCTCTTGCTCAACCCGAAACCAATCCGGATGTAGCCTACTACCTCTCGCTGGTTCACGAAGCACTTGGCGATTTTAATGCGGCGCAGGATGCCGTGCAACTTGCGTTGGTGAAGCAGCCGCAGGACGCCGATTACCTCAATCAAGCGTCATGCATTGCCTGCCGTCTCGGATGTTTCGACGAGGCGCTCGAAAAGTCTGAACAGGCCTGGAACGCCGAACCTGACTCAGCAGGATTTGCTTTCAATCACGCTCAGAATCTATGAAGACGATTTTCCATCCAAGAGAATCCATTGAACAGGTCGAAGAAGGGCTG
>CAZSPO010000484.1:0-2840 GCA_964608775.1 uncultured Chthoniobacterales bacterium
ATCGCGAACATCGCTTGCCGTCGACGGAGCGGGTCAAACAAGATCCCGCCGGCCAGCCCCGCGATCAGGGCGATGAAAGAACGGGCGGGGGGCGGCGGTTGATTTTTCACACGACGGGGGCGGGGAGTTCAATCCGGCGACCGCTGGTCGGATCGAAAAATTGGACCCGGCCCGGTTTGAAGCGGAAGCGCATGCGGCGACCGGCATCTTCCTGGCCGAGCATTTCCATCACGCGCACGATGAGGGAATGCGCCCCGGTTTGCACATGCAGGAGCGTTTCGGCTCCCATCGGTTCCACCAACTCGACGACGGTGGGAAATGGTTCTTCGGACCCCGGCGCATCTTTCGGCGTGGGGACCAAATCTTCGGGGCGAATGCCAAGCACGAGCGGTTGCTCCCCGAGATGGGTGGCCCATTCGGGGGACACGGGATAGCGAAGCGACCCATCCCCCTCCTCGACGAATTGCTGCTGTTTCTTCACGGGCCGGATCCGACCTCGAATGAAGTTCATCGGCGGACTGCCGAGGAAGCCGGCGACAAACTGGTTCGTCGGTTCTCGGTAAACGGTCTTTGGCGTGTCGGCCTGCTGGATGATCCCGCCGGACATCACGACGATTCGGTGGCCCATAGTCATCGCTTCCACTTGATCGTGGGTCACATAGATCATCGTGGTCTGAATCTGCTGATGCAGCTTCATCAGTTCGCCCCGCATCTGATTGCGGAGTTTCGCATCGAGATTGGAGAGCGGTTCATCGAAGAGAAAAACCTTGGGCTGCCGGACAATCGCCCGACCGACAGCCACGCGTTGGCGTTGTCCACCTGACAAGGTTTTGGGAAGCCGCTCAAGCAGCTCCTCGATGCCCAGAATCGCGGCCGCTTCCCGAATGCGCCGGTCGATTTCCGTCGGCTTAACCTTGCGTAATTTCAGGGCAAACCCGAGATTTTGCGCGACGGTCATGTGGGGATAGAGCGCGTAATTTTGAAAGACCATCGCGATGTCACGGTCTTTGGGAGCCACTTCATTCACCCGTTTGCCCCCGATTTCAATCGCGCCTTCCGTGACTGATTCAAGCCCGGCAATCATCCGGAGGGTCGTCGATTTTCCACAGCCGGACGGCCCCACCAACACGAGAAATTCCCGGTCGGCGACTTCCAAGCTCAGATCGGTGACGGCGGCCGGGGCGTCGTGCGGGTGGCCGTCGTAGCGTTTCGTGACATTCCGGAGGGTAACACTGGCCATGGCAAAGAATAGAGCCAATAGGCGGAGGCAACCGGGTTGGCAACACTTTCAAGCCCGAGATCTCACAACGGAGGAATCCCCGGATGCCAGTGGCCAAGTAGCGTCAGGCGCATGGGCTCTTTCGTAGGACCTTGCGTGCGGCGATGAATCAACCCATCCAGATGGTCACAAGCTAGCGACCCAAGATCCGGGTGCCGCTCCAAAATCCCGGCAAACGAACTCTTCTCTCCCACCGACGTGCAGGCCGAGTCAATCCGGCCCAATGACCCGCGCCCCGAATCCCGAAGAGCCTGCTGCACCGTGCCTGGAAAACAGACCACGCCATCTACACGATGGGATTTCACCCAACGCGCGATCTGTGCGACCGGCACCGCCCCTGGCATTTGATACAATAGCGGAGGCGGGCCTCCCGGCCTTTGCGCTGCCCAGTAATGGGCGACGGCTTCCCGCAACGCATCTTCGGGGTGTCCCCCCTCATGACGACCAAAGACCGCCCCGATCCTCCGGCATCCCCGCGCAGCGAGCTGTTTATACGCGAGCAAGACATTCCCGAATATATCCGGGCGGATTTGCACACAGCCGAGACTGGGCAGCGCTTGATCCAATAAAACCAAGGAAAAGGCCGACCAATCTACCGCGTGGAACGGTCGCTGATCCGGGGGCAAATCACTCAGCGCGATCCCCGCGACCCCTCGCGCCCGGAGCTGCTGGATCACCTTCGGCAGAGACTCCTTTTCCCGCAGTGCCAGGAGTTGCGGGGCATAACCCCGGCTGCGCGCCGATATTTCGAACCCGCGGTAGTAATGGCGTTCCAACATCCGTTCGAGCGAGCGTCGCCGGGGCCATGTCAGCATGGCGAGGGGCAAGCCCGCCTCATGCCGGTCCAGTTGAAACCGCCTCGATGCCAGGGCCGACATGAGAACATTCGGACGATAACCGAGAGCCCGAGCCGCTTCTTTCACCCGCTTCGCCGCATTCCCCCGGCCCTTGCTTAAGCCTTGCAAGATTCGCGAGGCCGTCGAGACACTGACCTCGGAGGCATCGGCTACTTCCTGCAAGGAGACGGGGCGCAGCTGATTCATGAAGCATTTACCTCTCGAAAATCGCAACGGCTTGCAAATTAAAAATTTTGTCTTTGTCGGTGGTCGTGGGCTACAAACTACGTGTTATGAAAAAGTTCCCCCAAATCTGTCTTGCCGCTGTCGTCCTTTTCGGAGGGTCTGCGGGATCGGTTCATGCGCAACTGCTCACCGACCTTTTTTATTCTAACAACGGATCCGGTCCCTTTGATTGGGGGGATGCCACAGGATGGAATACCACCAGCGTCGATGATCCGGGCACGACGGGGTGGGTGGACGGTAGCGTGGCGGAGATTGGGTTTTCGTCAGTCACTCCTATCGCAAACTCGGCACTTCGCAATCTCGGGGGAATCAACTACTCCAACGCCAATCGCTCGGTTGTCGGTTCAAATAGCGGGAGCAACTTTTTGATGAGCGGCGGTGAAATTCATACGAGCGCGAGTAATGGGACTCTGGTGATCATCGGAAGCTTTGGGGGCGATTTTGTGAAGTCGGGCGCTGGCCTTTTTCAGCTCGGCTCC
>CAZSPO010000485.1:0-2839 GCA_964608775.1 uncultured Chthoniobacterales bacterium
AAGAGCCACAACCAGGGGCGCGGATGAGGTCGGGTCGGCAGCGCAACCAAATGCGGATCGAGCCAGCCGCGCAGCGCGGCATCGGTTTTCGCCGGGTCGACCTCCACCAGGGTGCTGTTGGCCGCTGACCCGGCCAAACCTCCGTTGCGAAGTCCGGCGATGGTGCGGAGGCGGCGGAGAGGTCTCATTGGCAAAGGGTTGCAATTTTAGTGCAGGCAAGCCCCCTTTCAGGAAAGCCTTTCCTCGCCCCCGTTTTCTCTCATGCCGCCCCCTTCTGTCGCCCAACCGGTTTTCATCCTGGCTTCCCCGCGCTCCTTCACTTCGTTGGTCTGCGCAATGTTGGGGCAGCATCCCGAGGCGTTTGGTTTGCCTGAGGTGAATCTATTTGCCGAGGAAACTTTGGACGCCCTCTGCCGACGGTCGACGGAGCAGCGTCAATTTTTGATTCATGGCCTCTTGCGCACGGTGGGCCAACTTTTTGCAGGCGAACAAACCATCGAATCAGTCGGCATGGCCTGGCGCTGGATCAACCGTCGCCGGGCTTGGTCAACGGCCGAGGTTTGCCAGGCGTTGGCAGACCGGGTGGCTCCGCTGCGGTTGATTGATAAAAGCCCCATTTACTCGAATCGCCGGGAGGTGTTGGACCGCATCGTCGCCGCATTTCCCGAGGCTCGCTTTCTTTATCTGGTGCGCAATCCGATTGACCAGGGGCAATCGATGATTTCGGCTCCGCAGGGGTTTATGCAACTGCTCGCGGCTGATTCCCTTGATTTCACCCACCGCCCGCCCCGAGTGGAGCCGCAGGTGCAATGGTTTCGAACGCAGCAGTTGATTCTCGATTTTCTGGAGACCCTTCCCGAGGATCGGCACCGGCAATTAGTTGGAGAAGAACTGTTGCGGGAGCCGGAGGCGGTATTGGAAGATTTATGCGATTGGCTTGGGCTCACTTGGTCACCGACCGCCCTCGAAGCCATGCTGCATCCGGAACGGTCGCCTTTTGCGGCCATGGGGCCGATTGGGGCGCAATGGGGCAACAATCCGGGGTTTCAACGTTCCCCCGTATTTCGCCGCAGCACCCAGCCGCTGCCGACCCTGGATCGTGACTTGCCGTGGCGGCGGGAGTCGGCCCGGCTTTACCCGGACGTGACGACGTTGGCCGAGGCATTGGGGTATCCGAACGGAGCGGGTGAGCCGGTCGAAACGTGAATTGCCAGAGCCGTTAATCGGTGTGTATGAATGCGTTGAGTCCCAACTGGTTCTCACTATGTCCCCCTCTTCCCTCCAGACCATGCATGAAGCCTGCGAAGCGTTGGCGCGGGTGGGCGGTTGGGAGTTGATGTTGCCGGATCGGCGGATTGCTTGGACACCGGAGACGTATCGCATTCACGAGGTCGATCCTGCCTCTCACACGCCGACCGTCGAGAACGGGGTGGCATTTTACCCGCCCGAGGCCCGTCCCCTGTTGGAAGAGGCGGTGCGGCGGGCGATTGAGGAAAAACGCCCGTTCGATCTTCAGCTGCCTTTCGTGACGGCCACGGGACGGAAGCGCTGGGTGCAAGCGACCGGTCGGCCCGAGGTGCAAGCGGGGCGGGTGATCCGGGTGTTCGGGGCGATTCAAGACATCACGGAGCGAAAGGTAATCGAGGAGGAATTTCTCCGGTCGCAGCGAATGCAAAGCATCGGCACCTTGGCCGGCGGCATTGCGCATGACCTCAACAACATTCTTTCGCCGATTTTGATTTCAGCGGAACTTCTCCAGCAGTCCTGGGATCGAGAGGCTGCTCAGGTGATTCTGCACAATACCCGGCGGGGAGCGGATTTGGTTCGGCAAATTCTCACGTTCGCCCGGGGGATGGCCTCTCATCCCCAGCCGGTGGCGGTGGCGGAAGCATTCCAGCAGATCAGCCAGATCGTCGCGGGGACCTTTCCGCGAACGATCACGATGGAGGTGGAGTTGCCGGAGAATTGTCCGGCGATATTAGCAGATCCGACCCATCTCCAGCAAATTTTACTCAATCTTTGTGTCAATGCACGGGATGCTATGCCGGAGGGTGGGCGGCTCCGGTTGCGGGCGGTTTGGGAACCTGATGAGCCAAGCCGACAAATCCTGATCGAAATCGGAGATGAAGGCACCGGGATTCCCGAGGCATTGCGGGCGCAGATTTTCGAACCATTTTTCACCACGAAAAACATCGGACAAGGCACCGGCCTGGGGCTTTCGACGGTTCGGATGCTGGTCGATCAACATGGCGGATCGATTGGGTTTGTGAGTCAGCCTGGGCGCGGCACCACCTTTTCCCTGAGGCTCCCTGTCGCGGAAGGAGCTGCCGCACCAGCGGAAGAGCCCGTCGCCCTGCCGATCAAGGGGGCTGGACGCCGGGTGGTGGTGGTCGATGATGAGCCGCCGGTTTGCGCTGTGGTCGACAAGGTGCTGGAGGCGGCGGGTTTCACGGTCCGCTCGGCGACGACAGCCCGCGAGGCCTTGTCGCTTTGCCTCGTTGAACCGCCCGATCTGGTTATCACGGATCTCATGATGCCGGGTGGCTCCGGGATCGGGCTGCTCCTCCAAGTGCGGCAGCGGCATCCGGGCCTACCGCTGATGGCAATGAGCGGGATGCCCGACGTCGAATCGCTGGATGCCCTGAAGAAACTCGGGGTGCCTCATTTTCTTCCTAAGCCGTTTACTGCCCGGGCTTTGATGGAGGTCGTCGGTCAGGCTCTGATGCCAGCCGCTTGAGGCGGCTCTCGTGGAGCGGTTTCCCTTGGAATCGATCCAGTGGCCCGAGGCAGTGGAAGGCGAACTAGCAGGGCTCCCCACGTTGGCCCAGGAGATGGCGCA
>CAZSPO010000486.1:0-2833 GCA_964608775.1 uncultured Chthoniobacterales bacterium
CAAACTCCTCGACCTGGAAGACGAACGTTTCCAGCGCGACCAAGAGCCCGTGCCGCCGTTTGCGATTGACGATCGCTTCCACCACCCCCAGCCCATCCCAGCCCTCACCGAAGTCCACCGCGCCGTGGTCGGCAAGGGGGAAGCGGAACCATAAACGAACGCGTGAGCGTTCCGTGGACTGCGGCAGCTAACGTGCGTAGCGGCGAGTTTCCACTCGCCGCTACGAGCCTGCCGCCCTTTTTGGACGGCCAATTGAGGATACGGTGCCCTCAAGAATCTGCACGGTTTCGCTGTCCTCAGGTTCACCGGCGAGCCACCACGCTTCGATGGCTTCTTGGAGGTTGGCTTTGAGTTCTTCCAGGGTTTCGCCTTGCGTGAAATCGTATGCTCACGCCCTGAAACGCGTCGAAAAGGAGGCTCGCATGTCGTTGGCCCGAAGCGAGTTCGGGCCCATTACGAGCCCTCAAAGGCCTGGGCGGAAGATGCGGTCCCGATTGCCGGGCGAGAACTCTGGCGCACGGCGGTTCCCAAGCGCAAACGCAGCCAACGCCGCACTTCCCAAGCCGGGAAGCTCGTGTATCCTACCTTCATGCCAACTCTCAGTGTCAAAGAACAAGTCCTGCACGCCGTCCAGCGGCTACCCGACGATGCCGACTTCCGCGATGTGAGCGAGGAAATCGCGCTGCTGGCTGCTGTGGCCGAGGCCGAGGAGGATATCCGCACCGGGCAGCTCGTCGACCACGACGCCATGAAGACCCGCGTGGAGAAATGGCTCAATGGATAAACCCACCGAGAAGATCCGCTGGACCGAACGGGCCTCCGCCGACGTCGAGGCCATCGTCCGCTATCTGAAGCGGCGCAACCCGGAAGCAGCCGCCCAGATCGGCCGCAGCATCTTCAAGCGAGTGGAGATCCTCTGGGACCATCCCGAGATCGGTGGCTATCTCGACGAATTGCGCGACCAAGGCTGGCGCAAGCTGGTCTATCGGCGCTGGAAGATCGTCTACACCTACCGCGAGCGGATCATCATCATCGGTCGCGTCTGGCCCGCCGCCATGGGCAAGGCCGACTTGACCACGCCCCTCGATCCCGGCGACGATTAAACCCCGACTCCTTTAGCCGTGACCCCGCTCCTACCAGACCTGGTTGCCACAAGGCTCCGCCTTTTTGGCCGTTCTCAAACACGATCCCCAATTCGCCCCGACCCATGAGTCAGACGTGTAACCCGTCTGGACTCTCGACCACTCGAAATCAATCTCCCATGAAACCCATCCGCATTTTCATCAGCAGTCCCGGGGACGTCGAGGAGGAGCGTGAACGGTAGCGGCTGGTGGTCCAGTCGCTGCGATGTCGCTGGGTGGGGCGCTTCCAAGTTCAAACCGTTGCTCTGGTCGCTAGGCCAAGGAAAAGGGTGTCTCCACCACCTACCGCAAACTCCTCGACCTGGAAGACGAACGATTGATGATCGCTTCCACCACCCCCAGCCCATCCCAGCCCTCACCGAAGTCCACCGCGCCGTGGTAGGCGAGAGCGGAGCGGAACCATAAACGAACGCGTGAGCGTTTCGTGGACTGCTGCAGCCTGCTGCCGCTGTGGTGGAGGCAGCCCTGCTGCCGGGCCAGGGCCATGAAGGTAGATGCGTTGCCATTGCTTTTCACCTCCTCGCCTCGCATGGTTCGATTGTGGTTGAACTCCTACCACATGTGGGTAAATTGTTACCACGCGAGACAAATCCAAGAAAGAACCTGCCTTTCGTGGTGTTTTTTCTACCGCAATGAAACCAAATCACAAAATCCTATGACCTACGGAGATTTTATAAAAAATCATCGCATCGAAGCTCGCCTCACGCTGAGGGAGTTCTGCCGCAAGATCGGAGCAGATCCCAGCAATTGGAGCAAGGTGGAGCGAGGCATCACGCCGCCTCCTGCGGATGAGCGCCACATCGACCGAATCTCTCAGGTGCTCAACCTCGGCGCGGACTCGATTCAACAGCTGAATGACCTTGCATCGATTGCCCGCGGTCAGATTCCCTCTGACCTGCGCCAGGGAGAGGTCATGGCAAAGATGCCAGCTTTTTTCAGGGCGATTCGGGGGCAAGAGTATGACGAGAACGATCTTCGTGAAATGATCGAGGAGGTCCGAAAATTCCATCAGCCGTAAGTAGTTCGATCATGACCAGCAAAACCGAGAAAGCGAACGAATTTGCGGGGCGCCTCCTCGTTCCGGTGGGTGAATTGGAGTCGGCATTCGATCAGATTGCGGAGGCGTTTGATCGGGCTGTGGGCCGTCACGCGTGGAGTCGAGACGATAATTTTCGGCAGAAAGCTTGTGAGCAGATCGCTCCGCGCTTCGGCGTCCATCATCAAACGATCGCAACGCGCTTCCATCGGGAGAATATCTGGCCTTCGATCTTTTGATTGCTCCTGTTTCTCCCTCATCCCTCAATACTCGTTCCGCAACATCACTGTGGTCATCGACCGGTCCCGATCGGTTGTGACGCAGAGCGGACCTGCCTCAGTGTCGTAGCGGTTGAGCAGGCGCTCGCCGAGTTTCAGATCGCGGTCGTTCGCCGCCTTGTCCTCGTCATCGAGGTCGCCCCTGTCGCCGCACTGATGGCGATTCAGGAGCCGGGCGATCTCGTCGGGATAGAGTTCCAAGGCAGGGACTCCGGCGGAACTTGATGGGCTGGCACTGGCAGGCGCCTATCGCATCGTCGATGTCCGGGCTTTCACTGTGGCAGGCTGGTATTGGCTCGCCTTCGGTGAAGCCGCCAAGGCCCGGGAACTGCTCGACCGAGCCATCCAAATGGAACCGGACAACGCCACGATCCTGG
>CAZSPO010000487.1:0-2825 GCA_964608775.1 uncultured Chthoniobacterales bacterium
GTTGGCCATGTCGAAGCGCGAGCCATCGCCGTTCGTGCCAGCCACCCGCACGATGCACGCAATCGCTCGCGCAGACACATCGACCACGCGATCCGTATACTCCGCGTGAAAGTTCGCCACCAGCGCAAAGAAACGCGCATACTCCGCCTCAACCGCTGCGGGCGTAGAGGCTGCTTTCGAATTCCACGCGCTGGCATTATCGCCTAGCCCATGCACACGGTAGCCGTGCTCTGTCGCAAAACACGCCGCCACCCCTGCAGCATCGCGGGCATTCACTGCATCGCCGTAGGTATCAAGAAGGATATGGGGATCGGTAGCCATATTCAGACCCTACCCCTACTCAAGTAACGGGGCAATATTCATCCGGGATTTGAAGTAATCACCGGCCCGACCAAAGTCAGCGCCATGCAATCAAACCCCCGCCCGAATCGTCTGAAAGACTGGACGCTTACGCAAACACGCATAGCGCCCAATTAACACACAGATCCAACTTCAATGCTAAAACCCATGAAACAACTGATCCAATCCCTACTCGCCGCAACCGCCGCCATCGCAGTCCTTGGCATCACCCAACTCCACGCCCTCGAACCAGCCCAACCGAAAGTCGTGGGATTGATGTTCTACTCCGACACCTGCGGCTCCTGTAAAATTCTCGATCCCAAAATCCAGAGCGTGAAGAAAGATTTCGTCACCCAGCCGATTCTCTTCGCCACACTCGACCACAGCAACGACGGATCGAAGAACCAAGCGGCCCTTCTGGCCGAATCCCTCGGCTTGTCCAAGGTCTATGCCGCCCAGGAGAAAGCTTCCGGCTTTCTTCTTTTGGTGAATCCCGAGTCTGGAGAAATCATCACCAAGGTCAGCCGCGACATGAGCGAAGCCGACATCAAAGCCGCCTTCGATCAAGCGTTGAAGGGATAATCCGGCCCGCTGAACCGCGCGGAGCGGAACTTCGGTTTCCGCTCCGCGTTTTTTTACCCACAGGATTAACAATGAAATTCTGCCTCAAAACGCTCCCCCTGCTTTCCTTCCTTTGGATGGGTCAGTTCACCGCCTCCGCCGCTATCGAGAGCGAGGCGGTTCAGAGCGCCCATGTCACCGCCCGGATGGTCGCTCCATCGGAAAGCATCCATGCCGGAGAACCCTTCACTATCCTATTGCGCATGGAGATGGAGGAAGGTTGGCACACCTACACCGATCCTCCCGGCGATGCCGGCTTGGCCACCCGCATCAAGTGGACCCTGCCGCCCGGCTTCACCGCAGGCCCGATTCAATGGCCCGAAGCGCACGATTTTAACCTCGGCCCACTTAAAACCCGCGGCTACGAAGGGTCCGTTGACCTTCCCGTGGCGATCACCCCGCCGGACTCTTTGCCGACAGGCAGCCATGTCACGCTTCAAGCCACGGCTTCGTGGCTGGCCTGCGAGATCGAATGTGTGCCGGGCGAAGGGGAGTTTGTGCTCGAACTTCCCGTCGTCATCGGTGGTGGCGCAACAGCTCTGGCGGGGGGCGGATTCTTCGGCCTGACCACCGCTTGGCTCTTCGCTTTCATTGGCGGGTTGATCCTCAACCTCATGCCTTGTGTGCTCCCGGTGCTCTCTCTCAAAGTCTTGGGCTTTGTCGAACAGGCAGGCGGCGATCCGCGCAAAGCCCGCAGCCACGGCCTGGTCTTCACGGCGGGCAGTTTTCTTATTCTTGCGGGAGCCCTCCTCCTGCTGCGGGCCGGAGGTGAAGCCATTGGTTGGGGCTTTCAATTGCAGAACCCGACCATCGTTGCCCTGCTGGCTTTTGTGTTCCTTTTGCTCGCGCTCAACCTTTTCGGGGTGTTTGAAATCGGCGTCGGTCTCATTGCCATGGGTGGCACCACTGGCGCACTCCATGGTCATGCCAAATCCCTTGGCGATGGCGTGCTGGCGGTCGTCGTTGCCTCCCCCTGCACGGCCCCGTTCATGGGCACTGCACTGGGCTTCAGCCTCTCACAACCACCCGCCTACGCCCTATCGGTTTTCGCCGCGCTCGGTCTCGGCCTAGCCGCACCTTATCTACTCCTCTCCTTCCAGCCCGCCCTGCTCAAGCTCCTGCCCAAACCCGGAGCCTGGATGGAGACTATCAAAATAGCACTGGCCTTCCCGCTGCTTGGTGCTGTCGTTTGGCTGCTCTGGGTGCTCGGTCTGCAAAGCGGACTCGGTGCCATGGCTCTCGTCCTGGGGGGAATGGTCATCGCCGCTTTGGCTGCGTGGATTTATGGGCGCTGGAGCCTGCCGCACCTCGCGGCTCGCACCCGCTGGACGGCCACATTCACCGCCCTTGTGCTCCTCGTGGCTGGCATCGCGATCTCGCTCCCGCGCTCCTCGATAGCCAGTTCCTCGGAGACCGGAACCGTCAAGCTCCCTGAAGGCTGGGAACCCTTTTCCGAAGAACGCCTCGCAGAATTACGCGCCGAAGGTCGCCCAGTTTTTGTCGATTTCACCGCCGCATGGTGCATCACCTGCCAGTGGAACAAACAAAACGTTCTGCTCGCCGAACCCATCCGCGCCGCCTTTCGCGATCACGGCGTCACGCTGCTGCAAGCCGATTGGACCCGGCAAGACCCCAACATCGCCCGCATCTTGCAACGCTACGGACGCCAAAGCGTGCCCCTCTATCTCTACTTTCGCGGCACAGGCGAACCGAAAATCCTCCCGGAGATCTTAACTTCCAAGCTTGTGCTGGAAGTGCTCGATTCGACTTCAACCCCAAAGCAATCCACCCTTGCATTGCCAACAGAAGGACACGACCCATTATGATCATGCTCCTTTCATCCAAGTTACATTGCCTGAGCCTTT
>CAZSPO010000488.1:0-2766 GCA_964608775.1 uncultured Chthoniobacterales bacterium
CCTGACCCCGGATCGGTAAGTGGGGATGGGCTCCGAGCCTGGCGGAGCGGTAGCCCTGGCGGAGAGTGGGAAGCCCGGCCAACGCCAGGGAAAATTTCCGCTCCGCCAAGCGATGAGCCCCAAGCCAACGCCGCCGATCAACAGGTTGGGCCCCCAGGCCGCGACCCAGGGCGGCACACGCGATCCCTCGCCGAGCGCCAGAAAACCGTTGACCAAGAGGACGTGGGCAAAAAAGAGGATCAAAGCGACACCCAGATTCCCAAACATCCCGCGACGCCCCCGGATAATCCCGAGCGGAGCCGCAAGGAGCACAGCCACCAGACAACTCCACGGCTGAGCCAATCGGTAAGCTTCATACGTGCGAAAAGGGGCCAACTGCGCGGCAGGAAAATCAGCGTTCTCCCGCAAGTACCGCCGGAGCTGGACGGAACCGAGATATCGGGCTTTATACGCGGAGCTGACCAGACGCCAGGCTGTCTCCGACCAGGTTGCCTCCTGGTGCGCCGGCAAAATGCGCTGCTGAATCACAATGCCATCCGGTCGGTATTTCACCAGCTTCACATCCAAAAATCGCCAGCTCTTCGCCAGCGGCTCGTGAATCGCCCGGCGCGCATAGATTTTCCATTCCAACGTCCCGTCGGCCCGTTGCTGGGTGATTTCCACCCCGCGCATCTCGTGACCCGTCAGCGGCAGCTCTTCCACAAACCACGTGCGGTGATCCTCCCGGTTTCGAAAAAGATGGGCATGCAGAGAGGGTTGACGAAATTCTCCCCCAGTTAATTCCTCCAAAATCCGACTCTTCCGCACCTCCAATTCCGTCGCGACATCATAGCTAAGAAAAGTGGCTCCCACACTTGCCAGCACCCCGAGCCCGAGGAGAGGTGCCAGCATTCGCATAAAACCGACTCCCGCTCCGAGCATGGCCGTCAGCTCGTTTGTGCGGGAAAGTTTCCCCAACGCAAAGAGGGTGCCCAATAAGAGCGACGCCGGCAGGCAGAGCATGATGAGATACGGAAGCTGTGTGCCGTAAAATCGAAGGATCACCCCGGCCCCTCCGCCCGGCCCCAAGAGCCGCCCCGCCGTTTCAGTGAGATCAAACAATATAAAAACCGCCGTGAATCCGCCGACGCAACAGAGCACCGGCGCGACCACCTGCCCGAGCAGATATCGATCCAACAAACGCATGAAGGTCAGACTCTTCGCACAGCCCGCCCGCGTGTCGAGCCTCAGCCCCCCCCGACGCGACGAATTTTTCACCCCCTCCCAGAAGCCTCACCCCGCAACAACGCTCCGGCCGTCTCCCAATGCGCTGCCTTTAAGAGCGTTTCCTCGTATTCCGCCTCGGGATCGCTGTCAGCCACGATGCCAGCCCCGGCATAAGCTGTGCATAATCCCCCCCCGATTTCCGCCAACCGAATGCCGCTGTTAAAAACCCCACCCCCCGCGTCAAACCACCCGAAAGCCCCACAAAATGGGCCGCGCGCAAATCCCTCCAACTCCGCAATAATCGCCATCGCCCGCCGCTTGGGAGCCCCGGTGATCGAGCCCCCTGGAAAACAGGCCGCCAGCGCCCCCACCGCATCCTCCCCCAACCGCAGCCGACCCCGCACGACCGAGGCCAGATGGTAGATTTGCGGGTGCGCTTCTACTTCGCCCAACGCCGCGACTCGTACGCTGCCGTATTCGCAAATCTGACCGAGATCGTTTCTTTCTAAATCGGTGATCATCAGCAGTTCGGCATTCTCTTTTTCCGAACGGCGTAATTCCTCTCGCAGTCGGGCATCTTCCCCTAAAGTTCTGCCCCGGGGGCGGGTGCCCTTGATCGGGCGGGTCTCAATCTCCCTTCCATGCATCCGGAGAAAAAGTTCGGGCGATCCGCAGACCAGATGGCCCTCGCCCCAGGGCAAAAAGGAGGCGAACGGCGGTTGCACAATCCGGCGCACCGCTAGGTGGAGCGCCAGGGGGTCTCCGCGATAATGCCCGTGGAACGGTTGCGCCAGGTTGACTTGGTAAATGTCGCCCGCCGCGATCCATGCCTGCGCCCGCCGGACTTTCTCCGCATATTCCTCCCGACTCCAAGCCGGTTGCAACGGCCCGAGCTCGCCCGTCCACCCTATCATGCTGTCGGACGCTTCCTCTCTCTCCGTCAGCCGGATCGGCGAAGGATGGCAGGCGAAAACGAAATCGCCATCATACCCAACTCCCCCCGCCCAGACCGCTCCGGGCGGCAGCTGGCTCAGCCGACCCACTGCCTCGCGCAACGATTCAGGCTGGGCAAGGGTGCCCTTCACCACTTCGGTCGGTCGCGCACCCGCCAGCACCATCGGGGCTCCTGTGGTGGCGTCCACCGTGTCGAACAGGAAAAAACCCGGTTCCCGCCCCAAGGCACGCGCCACCCCCTCCGCCGCCAGCCACGGAGCCGGTCCCCCCCTGGAATGAGAAAGATGATGCGTCAAAGTCGGCTTAAAATCCAACCAGCCATGATCCCGCCCCGGACGCAAGTGCGGGTCCGCCGACTTCACGCCCGCCAACGCGGCAGTCGGTGGTATTGCAGAGAGGAAATCGCTTTCCGGCCCTCAGGGGCATTGGCCGGTAACGACCGCGCTTCCGGATTCAGAATCGTGTGCGGGGAGTCGGTGAAATCAGGGTGGGGAGCCATGGTTAGGAAAGATTTTATTCCGCAGATTCCACTGACTTTCGCAGATTGAAGACGAGCGCTTGCTCTTCCTCGAAGCCTTGCCCCGCCAGGTTGGTGATTTCCCAGGG
>CAZSPO010000489.1:0-2760 GCA_964608775.1 uncultured Chthoniobacterales bacterium
GCGACCGACCCCGGGGTCGATCAGCACGGTGGTGGCGCCGATGCGGAACAGCGCGAGCACCGAGACGTAAAGCTCGATGGACAGACCTTGCAGGACCAGGACGCGCGAATCGGGCCCGTGACCCAGACCACGAAGCATACCCGCCGCCCGGGCTGCGCGATCATCCAGGTCCCGGAATGAGATGGTTTCGTCCACGCCGCCGTGCGATTGCACTACAGCGTCCGCATCGGGCCGGGCGGCGACTTGGTCACGGAAGGGCTGGAGGAGGTTTTTCAAAGGCGGAAGATGGAGGTTCGGGCTGGAGGCGGGAACTCGAAAGGGGGCAACTTGAGGGTGGAAGGAAAATGGATTATGGGGTAAAATTGGTATTCGGTCGATAGGCCAATGCGATCTATTTTTCGGATGGACCTGGCAAAGGATTTTCCTGAATGTCCAATCGATGAACAAGCATGAGCGGAAGCATGCTGTTGAACAGTTGGAAAACAATTTGTGGGGGATGTGGTCTCCATTTAGGCTGGGGCCGGGATGTCACCTCCACCGGGATGCATCCTGCCTCTGATACGAAACGCCCATTCCCACCCCGCCCTATAACGCGATCCTGCGATTCCAGGCGGAGGAAGCGGTAGACGCGCGCGTTGACGCCATCCGTGCATGTAGCAGGAAGGTTGTGAGCGATGCGGGCTAGACTCCATGCCCGAGGGTTTGAAGAAGCGGAGGCCTGCTCGGGCATGATCCTGCCGCTGGATAAGTTGCCCGGTGCCGCGCGCGACGCCGGCTACAACTTGGGGGTTCTGCACAGTTCGCCGATGGCCAAGGGCCTCTATGAAAAGATCGGGTTTCACTCGGTGACGACCTTTCGCGTTTATGGGCCCCCAGCCGGTTTTCATATTTAGAGTATTCTGACAACAATCTTGTGCGTTGGCCGTAGCTGGTTTGTCGGGGACAAGAAAGAAAAGAAAGCTCTGCTTGAAGATCTTCGGGAAAAGCTTCCGGATGTCGTTTGGAACGGAAGCGGGTTGGGACACAGGATTGAACCATGCTACATATTTATATTCGATGTTTGACCCATTCGTGCTATTCTTCGTGTTGTCTCCGATAAGCAGCGTCAACGACACCTGCAAAAACGCTCGTCTGAAACGCCAAACACCACAATATTAGTTTGATCATGATATGCAATATTTTCGGAATAGAAAATCCGCCCACCAAAGGCGAACGGAAGGGGCTGTCTTCAGTTTCCTTGCCCGTAAAACAGTTATGTAAACTTATGGGCTGCCTGTTTTTGATAGTTCAGGCGCCATCGGCACAGGCACAGGATGAAGATCTACAGTTGTTTCCGTATTGGCAGTATTATACGGATGCCTCCAATGCTTTGTATAAAGGCTTTTACGATACTGCCTTTCACTATCTTGACCGGCGGAAACAAAAGATTAATCAGCTGCATACCCGGCAGGATTGGGAACAACGGCAACAGGAAGTGAGGCGAACATTGATGAAAATTGTGGGCCCTTTTCCTGAGAAAACGCCCCTGAATGCCAAAGTAACCGGCGTCTTACAAAAAGCTGGATATAAGGTGGAAAAGGTGATTTATGAATCAATGCCCGGATTTTACGTCACCGCAGGCCTGTTTCTTCCCGACAACCTCCAGGGCAAAACTCCGGCTATCCTCTTTTGTAGTGGACACACTCCTTTAGCTTTCCGTAGCGAAGCCTACCAGAGGATGATCCTTAACCTGGTCAAAAAAGGATTTGTTGTGCTTGCCTTCGATCCAATAGGGCAAGGAGAACGCTTGCAATATTATGAGGCAGAAGCGGATGAAAGCAAATTTCGTTCTACTCAGGAGCACTCATATCCTGGAGCACAGTGCTTTATCAGCGGTAGTTCCATAGCCAAATACATGGTTTGGGATGGCATTCGCAGTATCGATTACTTACTGACACGTCCCGAGGTAGATTCCCGGCGGATTGGAGTTGCCGGCCGCTCGGGGGGAGGTACTCAAACGGCTTACATCGCTGCTTTCGACGAAAGAGTAGCTGCTGCGGCGCCCGAATGTTATATCACCGACTTCGAGCATTTATTGAAATCCAGGGGGCCTCAAGACGCGGAGCAAAACTTATATCATGGTCTTGCTCACGGCATAGACCATGGCGATCTGCTGGAAGTGCGAGCCCCCAAACCCACCCTGATGATCACGACCACCCGCGACATCTTCAGCATCGAAGGATCCCGAACTACGTTTGATGAAGTAAAACAAGCTTATAAGGCTTTCGGAAAAGTAGAGAACATCAACATGGTAGAAGACGACGCACCTCATGTTTCTACATTGAAAAACCGGGAGGCCATGTATGCGTTTTTTCAAAAGCACCTTAGCTTGCACGGCGACTCTGCGGATGAAGAGATAACCCTGCTCAACCCGGATGAATTGCAGGTCACCGGTGACGGACAAGTGATTATTTCTCTGAACAGCAAAATCATTTTCGATCTGAACCGGGAAGAAAGTGAAAATCTGGTGGCACAACTTCATTCCCGGCGGCAACAGCTTGAGCCACATTTGAAAGCGGTAAAAAAAGCGGCCAAGCAAATATCGGCTTATGTTGCGCCCCCGAACCATCAGTCGTCTATCTTTTCGGGCAGGTATCAAAGGGAAGATTATGCTGTGGAAAAATACCTGCTTCCGGTTGATGATCGGTATGGTATTCCCGTGTTGGTGATGGTTCCTGCCTATGCAATCGCGGATGAAGCTGTGTTGTATTTACATCCGGA
>CAZSPO010000490.1:0-2758 GCA_964608775.1 uncultured Chthoniobacterales bacterium
GCCGACTCCCGACCGCTCGGCGAGCGGGGCGCTACCTTGGAAGTCGGCGCTCCCCAATCCAGATTGCAATCAGTAGAGATGCACCCGGTCTGACGGGGGCGGGTCCGGCGTGACATTTCCCATGACGACCGGCAGGGTGGTGGCTTGACAGAATTTCGCAAATGGCTGCCGGGGTGGATTGCGCTGGGATGTTTGTTCTGGCGGTTGTTGGGGCTTTTTGCGTTGAGCGATTCCCCGCTGTTGACGCCGGGCTCCGGGGATATGCGCTTTTACTTTGATTGGGCGATGCGGATTTTAGGGGGGGAATGGACGGATGGAGCGGCTTTTTACGCGTTGCCGGGGTATCCGTGGCTGATGGCGGGGTTGTTTGCCTTGGGAGGGGCGAACCCCTTTTTGCCCGGCTTGGTGCAGGTGCTTTGCGATGCCGGGTTGGCGGCTGTGCTGGTGGGATTTGCCCGGGGGCTCTGCCGGAGTCAGCCGGGGTGGTTTGCGGATGTGGCGGGGGCGACGGCGGGGTTGCTCTGGATCTTCTTCGCCCCGGCTTCGGCCTTCAGCATTATCATGATGCCGACCTTGATTGTCGTTGCGGCTTATTGGCGGCTGATTCTGTGGGCGGCGACCGACCGCCCCCCTCCGCCGTGGTGGATTTGGCTGGGATTCGGCGTGGGGGTGGGCCTGTTGGCCTTGCTGGTGGCCACCTTGTTTGCGGTGCTGCCGATATTGGTCGTGGCGGCTGGGGTGCGTTACTGGGAGGGGCTGGCCGGACCGGCCTGGCGGCTGGGTTGCTTTTGGTGGGGGTGTTGGTGGGGTGTTCCCCCGCGTGGCTGCACAACCATCTGGTGGCGAAGGACCGGGTCTTTTTAACGGCGCATAGCGGGTTGAATTTTTTTATTGGCAACCATGCCGAAGCGACAGGGTATCCGCGGGTGCCGCCGGGAATGGCAGCGGATCAGAAGGGGATGTTGCTCGATTCGATCACCTTCGCGGAAGAGGCGGCGGGTCGGCCATTAAAACGTTCGGAGGTGTCCGCGTATTGGGGTGAGCAGGCGGCGGACTGGATTGAGGCGAACCGGGGGGATTGGCTGCGGCTGCTCGTCCGCAAGCAGCGAAATTTTTGGAACGCCTTTGAATATGACGACATCAGTGTGATCCGCGTATTTCAAGATGCGGGCATTACTCGCCCGGGGTTGGGGTGGGGGGTGTTGGTCGTCTTCGGGGTGGCTGGCGCGGCGGTGTTGGGCGGGTGGCGAGAGCCGAAAGTCGGGTGGGTGTTGGCCGGGGTTGGGCTCCATTTGGCTTCGTTGCTCTCGGTGTTTGTCACAGAGCGTTATCGGTTGGCAGCGGCACCGGGGTTGGCGATTTTGGCCGGGGTCAGCTTGGCTTGGATTGCGGTGTGCGTGATGGAACGGCGTTGGAAAGCGTTGGCGCTGCCGGTGGCGGGGGCCGGGGTTGGTCTGTTGCTGACGGCCGGGCCGCTTCCTCCGGCTGATGTCTGGTCGGTCGGTGAGTTCAACACGGGCCTGGCGGCGTTGGAGACAGGCCAGCTGCGAGTGGCGAAGCGACGGCTAGAGAGTTCCCTGGCGCGCGCTCCTGACAGTCCGGAGGTTATTTTTTCACTCGGCAATCTCTTGAATGAAACGGGTCGGACCGCCACCGCTGCCCGGATGTATCAACGGACGCTTCTCATTTCCCCACGGCATCATCGGGCGGCGAACAATCTCGGGGTGCTTTTTGTAATGGTCGGCGATTGGGAACAGGCGAAACGGCTGTTGGAACATGCGATCCGTTTGGATCCGGATGATGCCGAGCGCTGGTTCTTAATGGCACAAATTGAGCACGGCTTAGGGAACGACGAGGCGGCTGAGGAGGCAATTCGCCGTGCGCTCGCGTTTCGCCCGGGGTTTGCCCCCTTCGAGGCGTTCGCGGATACTTTACGCACACGGAACTCAATCGCACCGTGATCCGGCAAAATCACGACTGGGGGCTGAGGGGCTCCCCCGTGATTTATCCGGGACGATCCGAGAGGCGAATCCGCCGCAGCCGCAGGGCGTTGGCAATCACGCAAAGACTGCTCAAGGCCATGGCGGCGCTGGCAATCACGGGGCTCAGGAGCCAACCGGTCGCCGGATAGAGTGCGCCGGCGGCGATTGGAATGCCCAGCCCGTTGTATAAGAAAGCGAAGAGCAGGTTCTGCCGGATGTTGCGCAGGGTCGCCCGACTGAGCGCAATGGCATGCACCAAGCCTTGTAAATCGCCTTTGACCAAGGTGATCCCTGCCGTGTGCATCGCGGCATCGGTGCCGGTCCCCATGGCAATCCCGGCATCGGCCGCGGCCAGAGCCGGCGCATCATTCACGCCATCCCCGGCCATCGCGACCGAGCGCCCTGATTTTTTTAGGGACTCTATCTCACGCAATTTATCCGCAGGACTCACCTCGGCGACGACCTCGTCGATCCCGGTTTCCAGACCAATGCGCCGGGCGGCAGCGGCGTTGTCACCGGTCAACATCACCAACCGGAGACCGAGGGCGTGGAGCGCCTGGATGGCAGCGGGAGTCGTCGGTTTAACGGGGTCAGAGAGGGCGAGCAAGGCCACGGCTTCTCCTTCGCGCCACACCCCCACGAACGTCCGGCCCCGCTCCTCCAAGCGGGCGGTCTCGCGGTTGAACCAATCAGGGGGGGAGTTCCCGCCGAGTGCTGATTTACCCACGGCGACCGCCTGACCGTCGACCTCGCCCTTCACCCCTACCCCGGCCTCA
>CAZSPO010000491.1:0-2749 GCA_964608775.1 uncultured Chthoniobacterales bacterium
TTCCTGGGAGGACTCGGTTGGTTCGCCCCGTCCGGCAGCTTTCTTCCTTATTTGCTGAGGATCCTGGGCACGGCGGTGGCGGTCAGCTTGATTGAGGAGCCGCTCTTCCGCGGGGTTTTGCAGGCGGTGCTGGGCCGGGCGTTGGGGGGGCTGACGGGGTTGGGGGGGGTGGCCGTCCTTTTTGCCCTGGTTCATTACGTCAAGCCACCTGGTTACGCGGTAACTGGGGCGGACGTCCGCTGGAGTTCCGGTTTTGCCTTACTCCCGCATTTCGGGTGGATGTTTGTGCATGATCCGAGTGGCAGTTGGGCGGGATTGCTCAACATGACCCTGGTGGGGCTTATCCTGGGGCGTGCCGCCATGCTCTCGGGGGGGTTGGCCTTGCCGGTTGGTTTGCATGCTGGCTGGATTCTTGGCTTGGAAAGCGCCAAGCGGGCTCTGGAGCGGCCTGAGGCGCATTGGCCGTGGGTGGGGCAAAATTTATTGGGGGGGCTGCTGCCGATGCTGTTGCTGCTGGTGACCTGGGGGGTAATTGAGCGGCTCTTTCGACGAGGCGCTGCCGACTCATGAGGGCTCATTGGCTTCGGGAGCGGTTACGCGTTTGGGGGCATGTCTTGCTGGACTTGGTCTATCCCCCGGCTTGCGTCGTGTGTGAAAGGGCGGGGCCGAAGATGTGGCCGGTTTGCCCCGTTTGTTTGGCCGCCGCTCAACGGCTCGGCCCCAACCGATGCGAGCGTTGTTGCCGCGAATTTCCCGGCCCTTCCGAAGGAGCTTTCCGTTGCGCGAACTGTTCCGGTCGCCATTTTGCCTTCGAACATTTTGCGACGGTTTACCAGGCCCATGGCGTGGTCCGCACCTGCGTGCATGCCTTGAAATATCAGCGGATCCGAGCGGTTGCTCCCGTTCTGGCAAGCTGGGCGGCGGAAGCCCTAGCTCTGCCGCCACTGGCTGGGGGAGGATTTGACAGCTTGGTGCCCGTGCCTTTGCATCCCAAAAAAGAGCGCATTCGCGGATTCAACCAAAGCCAACTGCTCGCAGAAGCCCTCTCACGCTGCACCGGCATCCCGGTGGTGCCGGCGCTGGTTCGGCAGGTCGATACGCCGACCCAGACTCGCTTCAACCGGCGTCAACGCATGGAAAACTTGCGCTCAGCCTTCGCTCCGGCCAAAGGTATCTGCATGAACCACCTCCGCCCGTTGCTCGTCGATGATATATTGACGACTGGCTCGACTTTGGATGAATGCGCACGCGCCCTTCGTGGGGCTGGCGTTCGTTCCGTTTGCGCGGTCACCGTTGCACGGGGTTGAAAGCGCTGCCATGCCGATCTTTAAACGACCTTTCTTTCATCCGGATGACGCCCGCCAGAAACGGGAGATGCCCGAGGGACTCTGGATAAAATGCCCCAACTGCGGGGAGACCATTCACACTCTGGAATTGACCAAGGCGTTGCGGGTTTGTCCCCATTGCGACCACCACTTCCCCCAAAGCGCCCGCGAACGGATTGAAACCTTGCTCGACCCCGGCTCGTTTGAAGAGCGGGACGAACGTTTGAGTTCCGTGGATGCCTTGCATTTTGCCGGTCCTAACAGCTACGGCGAACGGCTGGCCACTTACCGTAAACGCACCGGGCTGACCGAAGCCGTGGTGACCGGACACGGACGTTTGGAAAACGGACGAGTGGCGTTGAGCGTGATGGATTTCCATTTTCTGGCGGCATCAATGGGTTCGGTGGTGGGCGAAAAAATCACGCGCAACATTGAGTTTGCGACCCAGCAAAAAATCCCGCTGATCATTATTTCCGCCTCGGGTGGAGCCCGCATGCATGAGGGGATGCTTGGCCTGATGCAAATGGCCAAAACCAGCGGGGCACTCGCCCGGCACGCCGCAGCTGGTTTGCCCTATCTTTCCGTGCTCACCAACCCCACGACGGGCGGGGTCACCGCGAGCTTTGCCACGCTGGGCGACGTGATCCTGGCCGAACCCAAAGCGATGGTGGGGTTCGCCGGCCCCCGGGTGATCAAGGAAACCACCCACCAGAATTTGCCGCCCCGATTTCAGACTGCCGAGTTTTTGCAGGAGCATGGTCTCATCGATCTGATCGTCCACCGTCATCAAATGCGGGTGCAACTGGCGCTCTTGCTACGTTACATGGCCGGGCCGAGCCGCTGACGTTTTTGATCTCTTGGAATACGCTTCCGCACTCGACTGGCTTTACGCCACCCAATGGCACGGGATAAAGCTCGGGCTCGAACCGGTGCATCGTCTGATCGCCGAACTCCAGTTGGCCCCCGCCGCCTTGCGCTTTATCCATGTGGCAGGCACCAACGGCAAAGGATCCGTCTGCACGATGACCGATGCCATCTTACAGGCGCACGGTCATTCGACCGGGCTCTACACCAGCCCGCATCTGTTGACCTTCCCTGAGCGGATCCGGCTAAGCGGCTATCCCATCCCCGAGGCGGCTGTCGCGGAAGGTCTCACTCGGATTCGTGGCATCACGGCGAATTGGGAGCCACCTCCGACCTTTTTCGAGATTACCACGGGACTCGCCCTCTGGTGGTTTGACCGGCACCGTCCCGATTGCGTGGTTTGGGAGACGGGCCTAGGAGGTCGGCTGGATGCCACGAACGTTGTGACGCCGGTCACTTCGGTAATCACCCGGATCGATCTGGATCACCAGCAATATCTCGGCGACACGCTGGAAGCGATCGCGGCGGAAAAAGCCGGGATTATCAAGCCGGGCATTCCC
>CAZSPO010000492.1:0-1624 GCA_964608775.1 uncultured Chthoniobacterales bacterium
GTTTTTTAAAACTCAATCTCCATTTTGTCAACAATGTTTGACTGACCCCATAGACAATAGATGACCCCGCTGGTGAAGTATTTTCGAAAGCCGGATTCGTGCTTATGCGCTGGCGCAAACCGGTCGGTTGATCCGGCGATCTTTTCCGGTTCTCATTTTAACTTGCAGCCACACAACCGACCCCGACCCAGCACCCCTTTCAGAAAGAAATCGAGCGCCACTCCGTGGAAACGCCCGATTACACCGGCATGCGTCGGATCCTCTGCGAGGTTGTGAAATTCGTGTGGGTCCGTAGTTAAATCATAGAGTTCTACCAGCCGCAGCTCATCTTTGTTTGTGAGGCATTGGCTGAATTTGTATCGGCCATCCGAGATGGCGATCCATTTGTCTTGCTCGGCGAAGACGTATTCGCGCCCGCCTGCATCGATCCAAGCTTTGAAATCTTGTCCGTCGCAATCGGCCTTTTGGATCAAATCCACACGCCCGGCTTGGGTCAGCAGGGTGGGCATTAAATCGACAAGCTGCACACGTGCGTCAGTCTCTTTGGGATAATCTCCGGTCGGTGTCCGGGTAATCAACGGGATGCGAAAGACGGATTCATAACAAGTACGGTTCTTTCCCCAGACCTTGTGGTCCCCAAGTGTTTCACCATGGTCGGCGGTGAAAATCACGAGGACGTTATCGCCCCACTTCTCTTCTACTTTTTCGAGGATTCGCCCGACCCATTCGTCGATCAGCGCGACATTGGCATAGTAATGGCGGCGGAGCTGAAACCATTCCTCTTCAGAACGCGCTTGTGCCGAGGCTCCTTCCGCGCCTTGAACCAAAATGTCATCCCCCGTAGCACCCTGAAATTTCCAGTAGTGCACTTTATCAGGTTGGCTGAATTCGTCGGGATGCCAGGCTCCTTGCCCGACCTTGTCGTCCCGGACCCGGGCCAGATACTCAGCCGGTGGGTCGAACGGATAATGCGGGCCGCTAAAAGAGACCCACATGAAGTTCGGTCGGGTATTCTCCTGGGTCCTGACATATTCGCTCGCTTTGCGCCCGACCCAGGCGTCGCAGTGCCATTCGGAAGCTTCGAGATACCCGGCGCGCTCCAGTTCCCGACTGTAATCATCCCAGAACCAGTGCGAGTTATTTTTATCATTTTGTAAGTCGAGATGATCGATGCCCAGGCTCATGTAATAACCTTTGATCGGTTCTTCATCGACCGTCGCACGTCGGACCACTTTATGGTAGGGAGCGCCGGTGTAGTGACACTTCCCAATGTGAGCCGTGCGATAGCCGGCCGTCTTCATGGAATGGTAGAGGTTGGGGGTGTCGGGCGACATCCGCTTCTCCGTGAGATTACTGAAGAACCCGTTTGCGTGGGGGTATTGTCCGGTGATGATCGAATGTCGGCTTGGCAGACAGACGGGTGATGCGCAGTAAGCATTGCGGAAGAGCGTCCCCTGAGCGGCCAAGCGATCTAAGTTTGGGGTGTCGATGGCTTCGCATCCGTAGCAACTGAGGGCGTCAGCGCGGAGTTCATCGGCGGTGATCAAAACGACATGGGGAGCAGGAAGCGGGGAGGGCATGGGGAGATGCTATCGCGTCATTCTGCGGATTGCGCCTCAGGGGG
>CAZSPO010000492.1:1634-2742 GCA_964608775.1 uncultured Chthoniobacterales bacterium
GGAGATGCTAGGGGAAGAGAGAACGGACGCAAGCCTTTCAATCGCCCCCATAACTCCACCGGTGGAGAAACGGCGAGGCGATCCCCTTTGCTATCCATTGCCACAAAAGCCAAGTTTGCCTCATGCCCACTCTCTCCCCTGCTAAACCACTCAACGCGATCGAGGCCCTCAACATCGACCTGGATGCCGCCAATTTCCCGCTAATCCAAGCCCGTAAACAGCTGTTGCGCGACGGCTTTTGCCGTTTCCCTGGTGTGCTTTCACCGGAGATGACCCGCCAACTCGCAGCCGCTTGTCAGGAGGCCTATGACGCCAGTCGAGGTGAAGCCCCCGATGGCACGCAATCGCGCACCACCGGGAGCATGATTCCCATGCGGGACCGGGATGCGTTCCAAATTGATCCGGTTTTTGCCGATCTCATCGCCCATGAACCAAGCCTCGACTGTCTGCGAGGCATGGGCTATCCGCACATCCATTACACGGACGGATATATTATTTCGAAACCGCCGGGTGGTCCCCGACTTTTTTGGCATTATGACTGGCATCATTTTGACCAGCCAATCAGCTGGGGGGCCGAGCCGCCTCAGCTATTTTTCATGTATTACTTCACCGACACCACTCGGGAGAATGGATGTTTGCGCGTGGTGCCTGGGTCGCATCGGCGTCATACCCGCCTGCACGATTTGATTTCCGGCTCGCACAGCAAGGAGTTGGCGGAAGGGGAGAATCCGGACCGGCCGGAGTTCATGGATTACGAGGAGGAAATCGACGTGCCGGTAAAAGCGGGGGATTTATTGATCGGCGATGCTCGGGTGCTGCATGCGGCTCATTCCAATCAGAGCGGCAAAAATCGGTCGCTCCTGACCTTGTGGTATCAGGTGCATCTGGAGCATTTCTCCCCCGGCTTGCGCAACGCGGTGGCTGCAAAAGCGGGGGTGCTCCCCAGGACCTGGCCTGAAGCGGCGCGAGCCAAGGTGGCGGCCTTGTATCCGACCGCTTCGCCCGGCGCGGAGAAGGTGGCGCGGGTGCTTTATGATCCAGCCCGGCATCCGTTTCTTGCCGATCAAAGATGACGGCACGGCGGGGGGCGCCCCCGAACTGACCGCCC
>CAZSPO010000493.1:0-970 GCA_964608775.1 uncultured Chthoniobacterales bacterium
GGCTTCGCCGCGTTGACGCCCCAGCGGAGTGGGGCGGCTACAGGAGGCGCAAGCGACGGTCGGAGGTGGGGAGCGCTGTCGCCACTTCTAGGATCGCGCTCTTGGGCTCCCTTTCGTGCCGACCGTCGGCGGGGGCGGGTGCGAAACGAGGTTATCCATGCCTACGACCATCGGGGTGCCCCGAGAAATCAAAGATCAAGAAAACCGGGTCGGCTTGTTACCCGGCGGGGTCGGGCCATTGAAGCGGCAGGGCCACAACGTGCTCGTCGAACGAGGCGCAGGAGCGGGTTGTGGCTACTCTGATGCGGCTTATGAAGCGGCCGGGGCCGAGCTGATTCAAGGGGCGGAGTCGCTCTGGGCGAGGGCCGATTTGGTGGTGAAAGTGAAAGAACCGTTGCCCGAGGAGTTCCCCCATTTGCGGCCTGGGTTGATCTTGTTCACCTATCTTCATCTGGCAGCGAACCGGGCGTTGACCGAAGCGTTGGTGCGTTCGGGTGTCACGGCAGTGGCCTATGAGACGATCGAGCGGGATCATCATTTGCCGTTGCTGGAACCGATGAGTGAGATCGCGGGTCGGATGGCGGTGATTGTGGGGGCAAATCTCCTGGCTAAAGAGCATGGGGGCTCGGGAATTTTGTTGGGAGGCGTGCCGGGCGTGTTGCCTGGCAGGGTCGTGGTCCTCGGGGGCGGGACCAGCGGGGTGAATGCCGCCCGGATGGCCACCGGTCTGGGGGCGGATGTGACAATTTTGGAAGTGGATTTTGATCGAATGCGCTTTCTCGACATCACGATGCACGAGGCGCACACCCTTTTCTCTAATGAATCCCATTTGCTCGACCTCTTGCCGCGGGTAGATCTGCTGATTGGGGCGGTGTTAGTGCCCGGGGCGCGGGCGCCGAAGTTGATTCGCCGGGAATTTCTGGGGCGCATGCGACCGGGGAGCGTGTTGATCGATATTGCGGTGGATCAG
>CAZSPO010000493.1:980-2737 GCA_964608775.1 uncultured Chthoniobacterales bacterium
GTGCGCGGAAACGACCCGCCCGACCACGCATCGCGACCCTGTTTTTGTGGAGGAGGGGGTGATTCATTATTGTGTGGCGAACATGCCGGCTGCTTACGCCCGGACCGCCAGCCAAGCCCTGGGCAATGTGACTGAGCCGTATATTCAACTTCTTGCGGGCAACTCCCTGGAGGTCGCCGTGGAAAAGCGGCCCGACCTCGGAGGGGGCATCAATGTGCGGGACGGTCGGATTACCTGCCGCCCGGTTGCGGAAGCGCATGGGAAGCTGTTTGACCCGGAGAATTTTGATCGGGGCACGCCCACTCGCGCGATCCACGATCCCAACACGGTTTAGCCGTCACTCTCCGTTTTGAATGGCCAAGGGGCCGGGGAGAAACGGCGTTCCTGCCGGACGGCTTCGCGGAGGCGGATACGGTATTCGCGACGGCTGAGTTCGACTCCGCCGAATTGGGCGAGGTGGGGGGTGAGCCATTGGGTATCGAGGAGGAGGAATTTTTGGGCTCGCAACCGGTCCACCAGAGCACTGAGGGCGACCTTCGAGGCGTCGGTCACTTCGTGAAACATCGATTCTCCGAAGAAGGCCGCCCCGATGTGGACGCCGTAGAGACCTCCGGCGAGTTGGCCGTCTCGCCAAGCTTCCACGGAATGGGCGTGGCCAATGTGGAAGAGGGCCTCGTAGCTCTCCAGAATGGCGGCGTTGATCCAGGTCTCCTGGCGTGCGGCACATCGCCGCATCACTTCGGGGAAAGCGGTGTCGAAGCGGATTTCAAACCCCCCTTTCTTCAGCGTGCGCCGGAGGCCGTGCGGAATGTGAAAACGGTCGAGGGGCAGGATGCCGCGGCGTTTGGGTTCGAACCATCCGATTTCTTCCGCGTCAGCCTGTTGCCCGAGGCCCATGGGGAAGTAGCCGCTTTGGTAGGCCTCAAGCAGGATGTGCGGCGGAATGATCGGCATGCCGGGCGGAAGTCGGCCGGGAGCTCCGGCGCAGGGTCAGTCGAAATCGAGGTTGAGGAGGGAACCGGCCATGGCGTCTTGCAACTCACGGTTGGCGGATGCCCGTCCGGCGTTGAGGGTTTGCCACATGTCCGAATCGACAAAAATCAGGGTGCCTCCGGCGTAATCGCTGCCGTATTTCAACACCAGATCCACCCGTTCACCGTCCCATTCCCGGATGGCTTCTGTGGTTTCAAACCCTTCAAACCGTTTGCGTTGGGTATGCGTTTCGGGGCCGTATTGTTCATACAGATGGACGAGGATGCCTTTTACGCTGCGGGGGTCGGAGAGTTCCATCCGGATGGAGTAGAGATGGCCTTTGTAAAAGTTGTAGATGATTTCATCCACGGGCCAGCGTTCATATCGCAGCCGGTCGGTGGAACGCCGGTAAGTGGCCCAGGCCCCGAGTTCCTCGATGGTGACGAGATTTTCAAACTCGCTGATCGGCGCTCCGAGTCGGGCGTGGGGCAGGCCGAGTTCGCTGTCGAGTTGGGCGATGCCGCCGCCTTTCTGGGCCACGACAGGGCGGTCGTCTTTGATTTTGGCACAGCCCGCCAGGGAGAATATCAGGAGGAGCGGGAGGAGGTGGTAGGGAAGGGAATTGGGAGTCATGGCGCAACGGGTGCTTGTTTCCTGACACTGTTCGGCGGTGAGAGTCAACCGAAGCGATCGATTCCTTCGGGGCGAACAGGGCGGGGCGAACGCATCCGCTTTCTTGACGGGAGCCTGGGATTCCCGTGATGGATAGGGGGGTGCGCCCCTTT
>CAZSPO010000494.1:0-2721 GCA_964608775.1 uncultured Chthoniobacterales bacterium
CGATCAATCCAGCAGTCGATACCAATTGTCCCGTCGGTGGGGGGCAAAACCCGCTTCGCGCGAGAGCCGCTCAATTTCTGCCGCTTCCAACCGGAAACTGGCTCCGGCTTGACTCACCACGTTTTCCTCCATCATCACCGAGCCAAAGTCGTTAGCCCCATACAACAAGGCCACCTGGCCGATGCGCGGTCCTTGGGTCACCCAGGAGCTCTGCACATTTTCAAAATTCTCCAGGTAAATCCGGGACAACGCTTGCATCCGCAAATACTCCGCCGCCCCGACCGGGTCAGCCCGCAGCACGTTGTTTTCCGCCTGAAACGTCCAGCAAATAAAAGCGGTAAAGCCGCCCGTCTCGTCCTGCGTCTCCCGCAGCCGCCGGAGATGCTCAATCCGGTCGTCGAGCGTCTCCACATGCCCAAACATCATCGTGGCGCTCGAACGCAGCCCGAGTTCGTGGGCGATCCGCATCACCTCCAACCACTCATCGCTCCCGCATTTGAGTGGCGCAATCCGGTTGCGCACGCGATCGACAAGGATTTCCCCGCCTCCCCCCGGAATGCTTCCGAGCCCGGCCTCTTTGAATTGGGTGATCACCTCGCGCAGAGGCATCCCGAAGGTCGCCGCAAAATGGTTGAACTCCGGCGGACTGAAGCCGTGCACATTAATATGCGGATATTTCTCCCGGATATGAGCGAGCATTTCGAGATAGAAATCGATCGACAACCCGGGATGATGCCCGCCTTGCAAGAGAACCTGCACGCCGCCGATCGCGCTGAGTTCATCCAGTTTTTGGTCGAGCGCCTCCCGGCTCAGCACGTAATGGTCGTCATCTTTCTCTGTCCGATAAAACGCACAGAATTTGCAGTAAACATTGCAGACATTGGTATAGTTAATGTTGCGATCGACAATGTAGGTGACAATCTCGCGGCCCCGACCGCCATAGGCCGCCGCTTTGGCCTGCAATCGGCGTTGATGCGCGAGGTTACCAAGGTCTGACAAGGGAAATCGGTAGAGTTCCCGGGCGTCGTCGTCACGGATACGTTCGCCCGCCAGCACGCGCTCGATCAGACCGGTGTCAAGAAGGGGTTGGACCATAGGGGGAACGTGCGCCGCATTCCGGCCTCGCGCAACTCCGGAAGAGGGGGACGCGAAGCAACCAAAAGGGGGCCACTCCTTGAAATTTTCGGAAACGCATCCGAAGGAGGGTTTGCGATCGCTGCCTCACCTCGACTACTCGACTACCCGACCCGCCGACGAAGCGCCTCCAAGGCCTCCTTGGCCTCGCGCAACTCCCGCACCTGATCGGCTAGGGTCGCCTGCAAACGAATAATCCGCGCCCCCACCCGAAGCCGGGCCTGGAGTTCATCGGGATCGCACGGTTTCGTTAAATAATCGTCCGCCCCGGCATCCAGCGCTTCGATCATCATGTGCTTCCCCTCGCGGGCACTCAGCATGATCAAATAGATCGTGCGATCCGCTTCCCGCACCCGGCGGCAGATTTCGATCCCATCCATGCCCGGCATTTCCCAGTCCAGAATAGCCATGGTCGGCGCGTCCAGCTTGCGAAGTATCATCATGGCCGCCTGCCCATCCGCCGCTTCCTCCGTGACAAACCCCCATTGCGCCAGAAATCGCACGATGATTTTACGGGAAAGCGAATCATCCTCCGCCACCAAAACCCGCTGCGACTCCACCTCTTTTAGGGAAGGCACAATCCGACCTCCTGCCACTTTACGCGGGGTGAATTTCGCAGGGATCAATCCGCATGGAGCGGGAATTAAACGGTCGCCGGGCATACGAGCATTTCTGCCATGCCTTGCCGTGGAATGCGAGTGATCAATGCAACGGCGAGAGGTAAATCCGCAGCACTTGCACGCCGCCCCCCCGAAAATAAAAGGTTGGCGCGTAATAAAATCGCCCTGCCGCCGGGTCAAATCGCAGCCAACGCGGCTGGTCCGGTTCGTTCGGGTCGTAGACCGTAAAAGCCCACGCACCGTCAGCCTCCACCTCCACCGTATGGATCACCACCGCGTGGACCATGCCGGGCAGGCGCGAAAGCAGCACCGCAGCAGGTTCCCCCGATTCCGCGCGTTCTCTCAACCACTCAGCGCAAGCGCGGCGGCCTTTCGGGTCGGATGGCATCATGATTCGCATGTTGCCCCAACGCCCATAAGTCGGCAGCCACGCTCCCATGTGAGCCCGAAGTAAATCGCCATGCGCCACCGATAGCTCCCGCAGATCCGCAAACCCCGGAAACTCCACCCGCCCCTCCCTTGCTGACCACGGAGGAATCCGGCAAATCGCCCGAATTCGCCCTTCCAATTCCGCCTCATCCAGGGGGGGAGCCGTCGGTCGAAATTCCGCAAATCGCCAAAACTGCAGGACCCCCTTGCAAAGAATAAAACATCGCCGCGTATACTTTATCCCCTCCTCGCCCGACGTCGGCTGGCCGTCATAAGCGAAGACGGTCTCATTCGCGTAAACCGGCGTGTCTCGGGCAGGATCAAACCGGCGTTCAGCCCCGAATGCGGAGACTCCCCCCAGCAAAAGCACCGCACCTGCGGCGATCCATGCGCTCTTCTCCCGACCGCTCATACTCCCGGAGCCTGATAGCCGGATGCCAACTCCTGAAAAGCCGAGATCTGAGCCTCCTTCATCCCCCCCTTCCAGCCCAGCTCGTTCGCCATCAATTCCGCCACTTTCGGAGCCGCCTCTACCGCA